>JAZQTE010000318.1:0-2197 GCA_045630505.1 Acutalibacteraceae bacterium
GTGAAAGACCTGCAGCCCGAAACCACCTATCAGTTCTTCATCCGCTATCGTTCGGAAAAGGACAGCAAGCTGAAGATCAACCTGCTCAACGGCGAAACGGATCTGCTGGCTAACCCCGAGACCAAGGCGGAAAAAGTAGCTTCCACCGGTGCTTCTTGGACGAAGGCGACCTACGAATTCACTACGGGTGCTACGGTGGAACCCACCACGACGCTGAAACTGTCGGTGGACGGCACGAACGGCCCGATCTACGTGGATCACGTTCTGCTCACGCAGAAGGCCACGCTTATCGACTTTATCGTGAACGGTCTGGTATGGACGGACGGCGAACAAGTTAAGCCCGGTACGGAGCTGCTGTTTGCTGTGACTATTACCAACCAGGGCGAAGATCCGGTGAAGGCCGGCTCCAAGCTGGATATCGACATTTGTATGGACAGCAAGCCGATCCAAACCATCACGCATATCTTCCAAACCGAATTTGCCAGCGGCGCTACCGAAATGATCATCGGTACCGAACCGTGGGCAGCGGTGAAGGGTGACCACGTGATCTCGGCTCGTGTTAACTCCTCGCTCTCCATCTTGGAAAGCAATACCGATAACAACAACACGGTGCAGAGCGATCTGCGCGTAAACGACGAATTCCTGAAGGTGCCTGAACTCGCCGAGCAAGCCGGCTTTACCACGCTGGGCTTCAGCGACGATTTCAACACCTTGGATACGGTGGATACCGGCGCTACCGGTGCCGACGGTTATAAGTGGTATGTACATCGTCCGTATGGTGCTACCACGTTGACGACGGCTGACTACGCCATCGAAGACGGCATCCTGACCATGAAGAACGTCATCCCGACGTACAACATGGGCTTTAGCTCGGCTGACGTAAAGACGGGTGTTGGTTACGCTTGGAACAAGGGTTATCTCGAATATCGTCTTCGCGTTCCGCGCCCGCGCACGAATACGAAGGATGAGGACGGCGTTCCCGCCGTGTGGTCGCTGCCGCTGGATAAGCTGATGGCTGTTCCGGGCTCCGACTGGGTGGAAATGGACTGGATGGAATACTGGGGTATCGATTCCAAGCGTCCCGGCGGTTACTACACCATCACGATGCACGACCAAGGTGCCGACGAAAACGACAAGCAGATCTACTACAACAAGAACACCAACTATTCCAAGGAAGGTCTTGGCGACGGCGAATGGCACGTAATGGCGTTCCTGTGGGTAGAAAATCAGGTCGTTGGCTTCATGGATGATGTGGAAGTTTTCCGCATCGCTTATGACGAAGAAACCTTCTCCAACCCGATGCAATCCGTCATTCAACCCGACGAACGCGGCGGTATTGGTGCCTTCTCGTACATGAACGTACAAAACCTGGTGCTGCACCTCGGCGGTTCGAAGGATAACCCGATGGAAGTTGACTACGTTCGTATCTGGACGGGTGTTGACAACGGCGAATTCACGCCCGACATCAACGAAGACGGTTCCATTGGCGGCGGTGAAGAAGAAGAAGGCGACGAAGGCGGTTTGATCGACTTCGCAGCTGAAGAGTTCTGGTACAACTACGGTACCGATATCTATGGCGATCTCATCACCGAGATCAACGCCGATAACTACCTCATCGTGGCAGACGGTCTTGAATACTGGCCGCTGCTTTCCGAAGAGCGCAGAGCGGAGATCAACGCACTGTTCGCGGAAAACGGCCAGCCCACCTTCGATGAACTGATTGCAGAGCTCGAAGCGTATTTGGAAGAAAATCCCGAAGCGCAAGCCGAACTGTTTGTGGAAATGTTCTTGCGTGACCTCAATGGTGAGTATATCGGAGAAGTCAACGAAGAAAACTTCCTGCAGATTCTGATGAGCGCGGTGGCGTTTGAGGAAATGGACAAAGAGGTGCAGATTGCGGTTCTCCAGCTTATGGAAGAATTGGGTATGCCCGCTTATGACGCCCTGCTCCTTGAAGCGCTGGCGATTGCTGAAGAACTCGGCCTGCTTGAGGATCTCGAAGTTCCCGAGATCGTGCTTCCCGAAATCGACGGCGACGAGCCCTCCGATGGCGAGGACAGCCCCGAAACGGGCGAGCGCACGAGCCTGTGGTTTGTGGCGATGCTGGCAGTAATGCTGGTTAGCGCTGCTGCCGTGTGGTTCACGCGCAAGCGTCAAGCTGCTTAAACTTCATACTCCTTAGGATAAACGGCGACCG
>JAZQTE010000319.1:0-2200 GCA_045630505.1 Acutalibacteraceae bacterium
GGTATGTCCCACCTCGGTATGAAGATCCTCTACGGTGCCAAAAACGCTGTGGAGGACTTTTGGTGCGAACGTGTTTTTGCACCCGATACCGATATGGAAACGCTGATGCGTGAAAACGACATTCCGCTGTTTGCACTGGAAAGCCGCGATCCCATTCGCAGCTTCGATTTTGTGGGCTTCACCCTGCAATACGAAATGTGCTACACCACCATTCTCAATATGCTGGATTTAGCAGGCATCCCGCTGCGCGCCGCCGAGCGTGACGAAACGATGCCGTTGGTGGTAGCCGGCGGCCCGTGCGCCTGCAATCCCGAGCCGTTGGCCGATTTCTTTGATATCTTTATTTTAGGCGAAGGCGAAGAAGTGAATTTGGAGCTGATGTCGCTGTATCGCACCCATAAGCAGCAAGGCTACAACAAAGAAAGTTTCTTGAAGGACGCTGCACAAATCGAGGGCGTGTACGTGCCGTCCTTCTACACGGTAACCTACGAAGAAGACGGGCGTGTACAAGCCATCACCCCGTGTGAGGGTGTCCCTGCCACTATTCGCAAGCGTATCATCCGCGATCTGGACAAGGCCTATTATCCCGAAGCCTTCGTGGTGCCGTTTATCGATATCGTTCACGATCGCGCAATGAGCGAAATTTTTCGCGGCTGTATTCGCGGCTGTCGTTTCTGTCAGGCAGGTTTCATCTATCGGCCCGTACGTGAAAAATCGGTAGAAACCATCGACCGTCAAAGCCGTTCGCTGTGCGACACCAGCGGCTACGAGGAGTTTTCATTGTCGTCGCTGTCCACCAGCGATTACACTAAACTGGAGGAGCTGCTCACGCAGCTTCTTTCGTGGGCAGAAGAGCAGCACACCAACATTTCGGTGCCGTCACTGCGTGTAGACGGCTTCTCGGAGGAGCTGGCGAATCGGTTAAACGTATTGCGCCGCAACGGGCTCACCTTCGCTCCCGAAGCGGGTACGCAGCGCCTGCGTGATGCTATCAATAAAAATCTCACCGAGGAAGAAATTTTAGAAACTGCGCGCCGTGCGTTTGCCGGTGGCTGGACCTCGGTTAAGCTTTACTTTATGATGGGACTCCCCACCGAAACCGCAGAGGATATTGTGGGCATCAACACCCTCGGTCAGAAGATCGTTAATTGTTTTTATTATAATCCGAATAAGCCCAAGGGCAAGGGCGTGACGGTATCTGTCAGCGTGTCCTGCTTCGTACCGAAGCCGTTCACCCCGTTCCAATGGGAGCCGCAAGACAGCCTTAAGCAATTGGAGGACAAGCAGCGTTTGTTGCGTGATTCCGTTACCACCAAAAAGATTTCACTCAGCTGGCACGATGCCAAAACCAGCTTCTTGGAAGCGGTGCTGGCCCGCGGTGATCGCCGTTTAGGTGCGGTGCTGGAGGAGGCCTTCCACCGCGGCTTTAATTTGGATGCGTGGTCAGAGCATTTTGATTTCGATGCGTGGATGTCCATTTTCCGCGATTGCGGTCTGGACCCCGAGTTTTATGCCTGCCGCCGCCGTGAAGAGGACGAGCTTTTCCCGTGGGATCACATTGACGTCGGCGTAAGCAAGGCGTTCTTGTGGGCAGAAAATCAACGAGCGCACCAAGCGCAAACTACGCCCAATTGCCGTATGGAATGCTCACACTGCGGTGCGACGTGCTTTAAAGGAGGGATCTGCGTTGAACGACGTTAAGGATTTCACCACCGTGCGCATCTTCTTTTCCAAGGAAGGCAGGGCACGGTACATTTCGCATTTGGATCTAAATCGCGTAATGGCACGCGCCGTGCGCCGTGCGCAGCTGCCCATTTGGTATACCGAAGGCTTTAATAAACGCCCCTATCTTACGTTTGCTTCGCCTTTGTCGCTCGGCTTTGAAGGCGAGCGTGAAACGATGGATCTGCGCTTGGTAGGGGAGATCGAGCTTGATGAGCTCACGGCACGGTTAGATGCCGTGATGCCCGAAGGGCTGCGCGTCATCTCCACGGCTCCTGCGGTAAAAAAAGCAGGGCAGGTAGCGGCAGCGGTGTATCGTCTGCGTCCCGATTGCTCTGCCGAAGCGTTGGAGGAACTGCTTTCAAAGCCGTCGGTCACGGCAATAAAGCGCACCAAGAAAAAAGAATTGATCACCGTGGAATTGAAGCCCGTGCTGGAGTCTGCCGATTCCTGCGTTACCGCCACCGAAAGCGGTACG
>JAZQTE010000320.1:0-2474 GCA_045630505.1 Acutalibacteraceae bacterium
GAGGTAGACGTTTCCTGCTCCGCTTGCGGCGGCGAGGGCTGCCGTGTATGTAAGGGCGCAGGCTGGATCGAGATCTTGGGCGCCGGTATGGTGCATCCCCGTGTGCTGGAGGGCTGCGGCATCGATCCCAACGAATATTCGGGCTTTGCGTTCGGTATCGGCTTGGACCGACTCACCACCACCCGTTACAAAATCAGCGATATTCGCTTGCTGTTCGAAAACGACCAACGCTTCTTAGCGCAATTCAAGGAGGGGAAATAAGATGAAGGTTTCACTGAACTGGCTGAAACGGTACGTCGATATTCCCGTATCCGTTGCCGAATTTTGCGATAAAATGACGATGAGCGGCTTTGAGGTGGACGGGATCGAAGATCTGTCCGAAACCATGCAAAACGTGGTGGCCGCCCGTATCCTCAAGCTTGAAAAGCATCCCGACGCCGACCGTCTGCAGGTATGCACCATGGATATCGGCGCCGATGAACCCATTCAGATCATCACGGGCGCGGATAACGTGTTCGAGGGCGCTTTGGTGCCTGCGGCGCTGCACGAATCGCTGCTGCCCAACGGCACGCGCATCAAGCGCGGCAAGCTGCGCGGCCTGCCCAGCGAGGGTATGCTCTGCTCGGGCGAGGAGCTGTGCCTCAAGGAAGCGGATTATCCCGGCGCCGAGGTGTACGGCATTCTCATTTTGAAGGAAGACGTGCCTGCCGGCACCGATATGCGTGATATTTTGCATCTTAACGACGTGATCATTGATTTCAGCATCACCTCCAACCGCCCCGATTGCCTGAGTATGCTGGGCATCGCGCGTGAAGCAGCGGTGGCGCTGGGCGTGCCGTTTAAGATGCCCGAGCCTGCCTACAAAACGGTGGGCGGCAACGTGAGCGACCACGTGACCATCACGGTGGAGGATACCGAGCTGTGTCCCCGTTATATGGGACGCGTGGTGAAAAACCTGCGCATTGCGCCCTCCCCTGCGTGGATGCAGGATTGTCTGCGCGGCGCAGGGATGCGCCCCATCAATAACGTGGTGGATATCACCAACTTCGTAATGCTGGAAACGGGGCAGCCGATGCACGCGTTCGACCTGCGTGACGTAAAGGGTGCCGAAATCCGCGTGCGCCGCGCCGCCGAGGGTGAGAAGATCACCACGCTGGACGGCAAGGAGCACACCCTCACGAGCGAAATGCTGGTGATCGCCGATGCCGAAAACCCCTCCTGCTTGGCAGGTATTATGGGCGGTCTTGACAGCGAAATTAAAGACGATACCACCGATCTTCTGTTTGAATGCGCCAAGTTCCGCCGCGATAACGTGCGCCGCACCGGCCGTACGCTGGGTATGCGCACCGAGTCCTCGGCCCGTTTCGAAAAGGGCGTGGATATTCACGGCGTGCAATACGCTATGGAACGCGCGCTGCAGCTGATCGACGAGCTGGATGCCGGCGATATTATCGACGGCGTGATCGATTGCTGTCCCTCGCTGCCCGAGGACCGCACGCTTACGGTGGCACCTGCCGATATCAACGCGCTGCTCGGCGTGGAGGTTCCCACCGAGGCGATGGTGGATATTCTGTGCCGCTTGGGGCTGAACGCCACGTTTGACGGCACGATGCTCACCTGCTCCGTCCCCTCTCGCCGCGACGATATTGAAGGCCGCGCCGATTTGGCGGAGGAGGTCGTGCGTATCTACGGCTACGACCACGTAGTGGCCACCCCCATGAAGGGCGCCATCGTGCGTGGCCAAAAGCTGCCCGAACGCCGCGCGACCGACCGTTTGAAGGCGGTACTCACGGCGCAGGGGCTGTACGAGATCTCCACCTATTCCTTCATCAGCGCCAAGGCGGCAGATACGCTGTCGCTGGCTGCAGACGACACACGCCGTGCCGCTGTGGAGCTGATCAATCCGCTCGGTGAGGAATACGCCGTGATGCGCACGCAGCTCGCGTCCTCGATGCTCACGGTGCTTGCCACCAACTACAGCCGCAAAAACACCGCCGTGCGTTTCTTTGAAGTGAGCAAATATTTCGTTCCCAAGGCGCTGCCGCTCACCGAGCAGCCCGAGGAGATCCCTGCGCTGGCCATCGGTCTGTACGGCAGCGAGGAGGATTATTTTACGCTCAAGGGTACGGTGGAAGCGGTGATGGAGGCGTTTGGCGCCGCCGTTACCTACACCCGTGCAAGCGAGCCGTATCTGCATCCCGGCCGCCAAGCCAATATCGTGCTGAACGGAGAGGTGATCGGTACGATGGGCGAGGTGCATCCCGATACCGCCGAGGTCTACGGTATCGGCGTGCGCGCCTACGTGGCGGAGTTCCGCTTGGCGCCCGTGTTTGCCGCTGCCGAGGGTAAGCTGCTGCGGTATCAGCCGCTGCCGCGCTTTCCTGCCGTGGAACGCGGCTTGGCGCTGCTGTGCGACGAAGCGCTCCCTGCCGCCGATATCGAAGCCACCATTCGCAGTGCGGGCGGCAAGCTGC
>JAZQTE010000321.1:0-6813 GCA_045630505.1 Acutalibacteraceae bacterium
ACAGCACGGGATAGGCGTTGTAGTTTTGTCCTGCGCCGATCGTGCCAAACACCGCGCCCAAAACGCCGAAAATACACACAAAATCAATGGCAGCTTCTTGCACACGACCTTTAGAAAATGCCGCAAGCGGCAAAGCAATCAACTGAATGCTGCATAAGAACAGCGGCAGATTATACAAAATCGGCTCCGCACTTCCGCCGTTAACACACGCAATGATAATTTTAAAAATCTCAAGAGAGTCAATCAGCAATGCTGCAACGATCAACACCTTGTTTTTTTCTTGTATGGATTTGAGAGAATTACGCTTCCCCAAAATGACTGCCAGCACCACCATCAGCACCAAAAGTGAGCCAACGAAAGTTAAGTGCTGCCACGATAAAAAACCTTCCGGCGTGCGGTTATAACCACCAAAGCCAAAAAACTCTTTCATAACGTCACCTCATTCCTTTCCATTATAGCAATCTGTGCAGAAAAGTAAATGCTTTTGTCGAAAAAAGGGCAGAAATTGCAATTGCAACTTCTGCCACTCTTTTATAACTCATCAAACAATTTCTTGGTTTTTTCATCCAACGGAGAACCGTATTCGCAAACGCCAAAGGCTTCAGCATAACGGATCTTGGAGCCGCGGTCTTTACCGTACTTGACAATCAATTCCCGACGGAAGCGAGCGGCCGTTTTGGCAAAACGCACGGCATAGCCACGCGACAACGCATTAATTTCTTCATCGGTGTACGCACGGTTCGTATCCATACCCTTAAGCCATTCATAGCGCTCCGCTTCACCCTCGGGAACGATTTCATTTTTTTCGTACGGCAACCACTCATACACTTGAGAAACGTTCAAATGCGCAATCTGAAGCTTAATATCCAGCACGTCGTCAATATCCACAATCAAGTCGCACTCAAACGGCGGCTGTTTAAATTTATCCTCATAATAAAGAATCAGCGGCATATTCTTCAGCGCCGGCGCATCGGGACACTCGTGCGGAACCACCAGCAGATACGAAGCATCCAGTACCAGTTGGCCTGCTGCGCGATGGTCGGCGTGATAATCGTTCGCTCGATGCGTAATGATAATATCGGGCGCGTAATGACGAATATAGCGGATCAAACGACGACGCGTTTCCAAATCGGGCATTAAAACACAATCGTCTTGATCCTTCCAGATATCATAAGTGATGCCGAGAAGCTTGGCTACGGCAGCCGATTCCTTGGCACGGGTAGCCACCGTTTCCTCCTTCGTCAAAAGATGGTGTCCCCCACAGCCGTTCGTCATACACAAAAAGCGAACGTCGTGTCCCTTCTTCACCAATTTATGTGCAATACCGCCGCAACGGAACTCATTATCGTCTTGGTGAGCACCGATCATTAGAATTTTCATATTAAGATCTCCTTAAATAAATATAATCAGCAATCCCACCAGCATTCCAACAATAGCAGAAAAAGCAGGAAGCTTACTGGTATACATTAAGATAGCTTGCGGAAGAATTTCACCAAACACCACGTACAGCATGGCACCGCTGGCAAAGCCTAAGCTAAGCGCCAGCCCCATAGGGCCGATCTCACCCAGCCAGAAGCCGAGCAAAGCACCAAGAACCGTGGGGATACCCGTCGAAGCCGTAATAAGCACCGCTTTCGCTTTCTTCATACCACCGCTGATAAGCGGCACAGAAACCGCCATACCCTCGGGAATGTTGTGCAAACCGATAAGAATGGCAAGAACCAACGCGGCACTCCCCATCACCCCGTCATTACTGGCATAGGAGGCACCGATCGTCATACCTTCGGGAATGTTATGTAACGCAATAGCGCACGCCATCACGATGCCGGCCACAAACAACGTCAGCTTCTTATCGTTCTTCGCATAATGATGCTCCAAATGGTCGCTGTGAATCAACTCATTTAAATGGTCCGCCGTTTTAGGGTGCTTTTCATCTATATGCTCAATTTCCGGATTTGTTTTACGATCTATCCAATAATTAAGCAAAAACGTTACAGTAACACCCAGCGCGACTGCACCGATCACCGTAAAAATGCCGGCGCCCGTATCAATGGCTTCCACCACTAAATCGAAGCATACGACACTCAGCATTACACCGCCTGCAAAGCTAAGCAACAAGCTCACCGTACGGTTAGAATCTTTTTGCAACAACGCACCAATCAAGCCGCCAAAGCCCGTACCAACCACACCGGCAATTGCTGTTGCCAGCAACAGCGTTCCCATCACTCCCGTAAAAACCACATCCGTTTCTTCGTCCAACACACAAACTGCATACGTTAACAATATATCACGCTTTTCCGCATAAAACAATATCTTTCGTCAAAATTTTCGCAAAAGAAAAGGGCATCTCGCGATGCCCAAGTTTTTTCTGTTATACGATGCCTTTTTGAATAACGATGTTTGCGTAAATGGCGCTCTCGCCGGTAGCGATAATGCAATGGCATTTTTTAGTGTGCTCATAAAACGCAAATCGTTCAATATGCTCAATCGCCTCTTCACCGCGATCGTCGTTCTTTTTGACAATTTCGGTATACGTATCCCAAATTGGCGTTGCCACCTTGCCCTTATCACGGTCCAAAAGCTCCATCAGCAAAACGGGTTTTTCCACATAAGCATCCAAAGGACACACGGTTAAAATGGCGTCGAGAATTTCAGGAATACCGTGTCCATCCATACGAATAACAAGGGGATCCTCTCCCATCGCAAACGCAGGGAAATTGCCGTCGGCAATACAAATCGTATCACCGTGTCCCATTTCGCACAAAACCTTTAACAGTTCGGGGGAAAGAATTTTCGGAATACCTTTTAACACAATAACCACCTCTCCTTTTCAATAAATATATCACACAAAACAGCATTTGTCAAAAACAAAAGGACACCCTCTCGGATGTCCTTTTCTGAATTATAACGCAATTTTTGATACGGGTTGCATTGGGTTGCATTTCAATGCAACCTTTTTTTCTTTATGCAACTTTCGGAATTTTACCAGTCATCTTTCTCGTCGTTGCGTCGACGTTCTTCTTCCTCTTCTTCCACACGGCGATATTCGCTGTCATCCCAATTGTAGACATACTCGCCCCGGTCGATACTGTAACCATCTTTGTCTATGTATTCATACTCACCGGAATCGTAATTTAAGCACCATTTTGTCATATGCGCACCTCCTCAATTCTTGAGGACAAACTGCAGCATTTTGAATGCGGCAGATTTCTTGGCGCCTTTTTTCGAGGACGATTTTGCCGCGAAAGATTTGCTTTCTTCTGCAATGTGACAAACGCTTTTCCAGATGGGATTCCCATCCTTGTCATAGGTTTGCTCAAATTCATAGGTAGGGATGGAAAAGTAACCACGCCGAGCCAGAATTTCTAATTGATTGATAGCGTCTTCCTTGTTGGGATCTTCAATTTCGTCACGAATAGAAAGCCAGAGTCCCTGTTTACAGAGGTAGTCGTAAGCAAGCATGCAAACGTTTTTTCTCGCTTCTGCTTGCGTCTGACCAAAGCCCCGGAATATCGGCAGATCATCAGCCAGTTTCATAAGGCAGTGCCATTTTGTCTTGTTAACCAGTGGGTCGTCCAATCCAAGGCTTTGAGAAATTCCATCGAACGGTGTATACCAAGTGATTTGGTAGTCTCTTTCATCGAAATGGTATAACGGGATGTCGCCCATTTTGTTGTACGACCACTCTTGCATTATTGTGGGGTAGTCTTCTGCATCGCCATCGGCAAGAACGCTCTCTGGGGACAGCATGATCTCTACGGCATTTTGCAGCTTTTCCATATCCCAGTTGCAGTCAATTGCAATCGCACCGAGAATTGCTTCAAACAGATCCTCCTTAACGGAATTCCCTTGTCCGATGTTTTGCTGAATGTCACCACTGCCCATCAGCAGGCAGTAGCCGATACCTAGTTCGTCGATACGATTGGCCAGCGTCTTTTTCTGTACCAAAAGCTTTTTGATTTCGGTAAGCTCTGCTTCAGAATAGTCCGATACCAGCACATTTTCGTCAGGGAAAGTCTTTTGCTCCATCATATAAGCCCCGGTGTTTTTTAGTTTGGAGTTGTGCTTTTTGTAGAGTCCTACTGCATTGCTGTTCAGAGAGATCAAGAGCTTTACTACAAAGAGGTCAAGAACTTTATCACCGATAAATTCTAGCACCTCGTTGTTTTCACCGCCGTTTTCCTCTGAATAAGAGCGCCTAGTGAATGCCTGCTGCAACAAGTCCAAATTGTTGAACGTGTAGCCGATCTGACTTTGGATGAAGATCAAATCATTTTGTTCCATAATAAAAAATCCTTTCAGTAAATAGTTTACTAAAAGGCATAATAATATCCGACAAAAAACACTACCCCTGTGCACCGGGATAGGAAATGTCGGACAAAGTAGATTAAATTCAGTTCTTTGTTTTAGGGTGTTTACAGATGTTCACTTGCATAAACAAGAATAAACGCGCGAAAACAATGCCATAAATTTAAAATATTATGCCCTTGATCAGCATCATTATAACATAGCTAATATGAAATTGCAATAAAAATTCCCAATGGGTTTAAGTCCTCTCACTTCGACTTTTGTGTGTTTAATTTTGATACAATGAAATTTATCTCATTTGTAAAAGTGCCGAAAAGCCTTGTGGTAAGCCACTTTTGACAAAAAGAAAAGGAACGCAAGCATCGTATCAATACTTGCGTTCCAATATGGTGCGGGTGACAGGACTTGAACCTGCACAGCCTTGCGACCATTAGAACCTGAATCTAACGCGTCTGCCAATTCCGCCACACCCGCATATATCATTGGCGGCAACGTTTGATATTATAAACTGCGATCTTCTAAATGTCAATACCTTTTTATAAAATTTTCAAGATTTTTTCTCGGAAGATATTACGTGTTTGTTTTTTGTTTTTGTTGCAAAACGCCGTGAGATATGGTAAAATGTCAACAATTACGCAAGGAGGCGCAAATATGCAAATACGTGAGTATTTATTGGGAACAACCGCCCTTCGTTATTTGATTGACGAAAACCAAAATATCGCTCTTCAATTGTTGCCGAAACAGCTTAAAGACAAAGCAGCGGCACCGTGGGAAAACCCCGAAGAACCGTTTGATCCGCGTCGTAATTATACACACAATTGGGAACAAGGCTCTCTTGTACACCTGCATTTAACCCATCAGCAATTCACAAGACCGGGTATGACGATGCACATGGCAGCCAATTCTCATCAGTTTAAGTTTAAAGAGCAAGCCGTTGTTGAAAACGATGGCAGCACCGTTATTAAAACCACACTGAAAAGTGACGAAGGATACCTCGTGTATCACACCATTACTCACCGCACGGGGCTCCGTGGGTTTGAGGTGCAAACCGTATTTGAAAACCAAAGCGCCGAAGCGGTTGAGCTGGATATGCTCACCAGCTTTGTGATGGACGGATTGAGTCCCTTCCACAACGATGACGCGCCGAACACCTATCGTTTCCACCGTTTTCACGCAGGCTGGAGTTTAGAAGGAAAACATGTTTGCCTTCCGATCGAGGAGATGGGGCTCGAAAAGCCGTGGATCAGCTGGCTGATCACGGATAACAGCGAACGCTTTGGCAGCATGGGCAGCTATCCCGTGGAGCGCTACTTCCCCACCGCCGTATTTGAAGATACCTCAACGGGTGTTTTATGGGCAGCACAAATTGCTCATAACGCCACGTGGCAAATGGAGCTTGGCCGTATTGGTGATTATATGACCTTCTGCGGCGGTCTTGGTGACCGTGAGTTCTGCGGTTGGAAAAAATCAATTTCCGCAGGCGAAAGCTTCGCCGCCCCCACGGCATATATTGCCGTAGCCACCGGTGACATTGACGATGCGTGCGCCGCCGTAACCGATATGCAGAAGCCTGCACAACGCGCTTACGGCGAAGAGGGGCTTCCCACTTCGTTTAACGAATACTGTGCCACGTGGGGTACGCCCACACAGCAGAAAATGATGGATTTCTGCGACTGCTTGCAGGAGTTCGGTGTGAAATATCTGGTAATCGACGCCGGCTGGTGCAAAGCCGGTAACGAGCAGGCGGGCAACGGTGAATGGGAGCCCGATCCCAGTATTTTCCCCGATATGAAAGCCATGAACCGCGAAATTCGAAAACGCGGTATGATCCCCGGTATTTGGTTTGAATTCGAAGCCACCACCGCCGGTTCTGCATTGTTTGAGCCGGAATACGATCATATGAAATTACAGCGTGACGGTTTTGTTGTGAAGGCCAACGGTATTCGCTCGTTTTGGGATTTCCGCCGTGCCGACGTACGCGAGCACTTGTATAAGAAGGTTATCGCCTTCCTGCGCGAATACGGATTCGGCTACATAAAAGTAGATTATAACGCCAACACGGGGCCGCACGTTGACGGTGGGGATTCGGGTGCCGAGGCCTTGCGCGAGCACCTGCAAGCCGTGCGTGAATTCTTTGAACAGATGAAGCAGGAGCTTCCCGATCTCATCATCGAAAACTGTGCTTCGGGCGGCCACCGTTTAGAGCCCTCTATGATGGGCGCTTCTGCCGTATCGTCCTTCTCCGACGCGCACGAATCTATTGAGATTCCGTATATCGCCGCCAATCTGCATCGCTTGATGCTGCCTGCACAAGAGCTGGTATGGGCCACCCTGCACGGTGACGACAGTGACGACCGCTTATTCTACTCGCTGGCTGCGACGTTTCTTGGCCGCGTGTGTTTATCGGGACCGATGAACGAATTAAATGTCGCGCAACGTGCCATCGTGAAATCAGCTATGAATTTCTACGGCAAGCTGACCGACGTGTTGGTGGACGGCGACAGC
>JAZQTE010000322.1:0-4262 GCA_045630505.1 Acutalibacteraceae bacterium
ACGCCGAGTGCTTCGGGAGCGCCGATATCCGCCGTGCCGTACAGCGCGGTGAAAATGCTCGCGTGAGGGGCGCCCAGCACGAAGGAATCGATCAGCAGCTCGGGATCGTTGGCGGTAACGGCGTCCACCGCCGCACGCACGGCCGAAAGCTCGCCGCTGATAAGCACCAAATATTTACCGGGGCACACCGTACTCGCTTCCAGTATATCCACTTCTGCCGTTTTTACCATACGGTCGGCTGCACGCATACCGCCGGATACGGTTTTCATTTCTACCATACCGATTGCTTTGTTCACGGATTACCCCTCCTTTACTTCAATGGTAATGACCTTGTCTGTCACCGAGGACACGACGCCGCCGAGCGGTGCGTGGATACCCACGGACAAGGCGTTTTCCGCAGCCGCCGCCAAGGGCTGGCCTGCCACCACCGTATCCCCCGCTTTCACGAGTGAAACGGCCGGTGCGCCGATATGCTGCGAGAGCAGCACCTTCAGCTGCTTGGGCACCACGGTTTCTTCCGAAAGCGGTGCCGTTTTGTTGTACTTGGTGAGCCCCAGCCTTGCGAGCAGACGGCTCATCGGTACACGGCGATAGGCACGCTCGCGGCGCACCTCGGAAAGCTCGGCTGCAGGCGGCTTCACGCCGTGCTGCCGCAACCCGTTTTTGCAGGCGGTGGGCAGCATACGCGGCGACAGCCCCTGCATACACGAATACATTTCACACAAGCCGCAGCCCGAACAAAATGCGGAATTTACATAGGGTGTGGCATCGTTGGTGATGCCGTTGGAGGCGACCAGCATAAACTTATGCGGCTCGATGGGGTGCCCCAGCAAATGACGGGGACACAGATCGGTGCAATAGCTGCACTGGCAGCAGGCCGCCATGGCGCGCTTCATATCCAAGAAGGGCTTGGCGCGCTTCTTTTGCACGATGGTGTGCGTTTCGTCCAGCACCAGCACCGCGTTGGTGGTTTTGGTGACGGGCTCCAGCGGCGTGCCGAGCCGCCCCATCATCGGGCCGCCGAACACGTAGGCAGGATGCTCCACCGTAACACCGCCTGCCAGCTCCAGCAGCAGGCTCACGGGAGTACCGATCGGCACGCGCAGGGTAACGGGATGCGCTACCTCGCCTGCCACGGTGACGTATTTATGCGTGAGTGCCTTGCCTGCCAGCAGGCGCGACATATTGTACACCGTTTCAACGTTGAACACGGTGACACCCACCGAAATGGGCAGCGCACCCGGTGCGACTACGCGGCCGGTGGCTTCGTAGATCATCACCACTTCGTCACCGGCAGGATACACCTCGGGCAACGGACACAGCGACATATTTTCAAAGGTGTCGATAATCGGGGTGACGGCGTCGATGGTTCGTTTGTACGAACGCTTTACCGCCACGATCACCGATTTGGCACCAACAGTTTTCGCAATTAAATCCAACGTGGCAAGAACGGTTTCCGCATACTTTTCCAGCACCTGACGGTGAAGCTTGAGCAGCGGTTCGCATTCCGCGCAGTTGAGGATGATGGTGTCGGCTCGTTCGTCCAGCTTGGCGTAGGACGGAAAGCCCGCGCCGCCGGCGCCGACAACACCGCCATCTCGCAGGATGGCTTTCAGTTCTTCGAGATTCATGAAATCACTCCGGCTAAACCGATGCCGCTGTCTACGATACCGACGATGGCGGCGTCAACTGGCGAGTCAGACATACCGCAGCCGATGCGCGCAGCGCTGCCCGTGGCGACCAACACGATCTCCCCGATACCGGCGCCGACGTTATCCACGGCTACGATCTTGGCAGACGCATCACCGAGCTCGGCGAGCGGTTCTACCACCATAAATTTGTTTCCGATCAAGTTTTCATTTTTACGAGTGGACACGATGCTGCCCACAACCTTACCGACGATCATAATTCATTCTCCCTTGTCTAATTGGAATACCCCCCTCGGACTCGGCTGACGGGGGTTGCCCGTCAGCCGTTTCTTCCGAGTACGGATTACTTCAGCGAGGGCAGAATCTTCTCGACATCCGAGTGCGGACGCGGGATGACGTGCGTAGCAACGAGCTCGCCCAGCTTCGAAGCCGAAGATGCGCCGGCTTCGACAGCAGCTTTCACAGCGCCGACGACGCCACGGACCATCACGGACACCAAACCGGAGCCGATCTTCTCGGTGCCGATGAGTTCTACGTTCGCAGCCTTGACCATCGAGTCAGCAGCTTCAATCGCAGCAACCAGACCACGAGTTTCGACCATACCTAATGCTTCCAGTGCCATTGCGGTTACCTCCTTATTGGATTTTAAAGTTTTAACCTATTGGATAAACTTATTTGAGAACCGGCAGGATCTTCTCCACGTCGCCGTGAGGACGCGGAATGACGTGCGTTGCCACCAGCTCGCCCAGCTTCGATGCCGAGCTTGCACCGGCTTCGACAGCAGCCTTCACAGCGCCGACGTCGCCACGAACCATAACGCTCACCAAACCGGAACCGATCTTCTCGGTGCCAATGAGAGTGACGTTAGCGGCTTTCACCATTGCATCGGCCGCTTCGATTGCTGCGACCAGACCTCTGGTTTCCACCATACCCAATGCTTCCAGTGCCATTTTCTTTACCTCCTTTACCGGTTTCGAAGTTTGTACTGCAGCGGTATCCACCGCGGGGGTTTTTGCTTGTTCTGCCATGGTGTTTATTCCCCTTTCGGCTTAATGCGGGAGGCGCTGAGCTCCACCATTCTTGCCGTTTCCGCGTGCGGATTGGCAATCACGGCGCTTGCCACGGGGCGTTTGATCGCCCCTGCACAAGCGTTTTCCACCGCCGCTGTGACGGCGGAAACGTCGCCCTCCACGATAACCGTGACCAAGCGACCGCCCAGCTTACGCTCCCACGTGACCAATTCCACATTGGCGGATTTACACATAATATCCAGACAGTCGATTCCGGCGGTGACACCGGAAACCTCTATCAAGCCCAATGCTTTCATAACGGGCACTCCTTAAATCAGCGTATTTTACAGCTTGGGAAGAATCTTCTCCACGTCGCCGTGAGGACGCGGGATCACGTGCACGGCAACCAGCTCGCCCAGCTTCGAAGCGGAGTTCGCACCGGCTTCGACAGCAGCCTTAACAGCGCCGACGTCGCCGCGAACCATCACGCTCACCAAACCGGAACCGATCTTTTCGGTGCCGATGAGTGCTACCTCGGCGGCCTTAACCATTGCATCAGCGGCTTCGATCGCGGCAACCAGACCGCGAGTTTCTACCATACCCAGAGCTTCTTTCATAACGTTCATCCTCCTAAATTGTTATCAGTTTTTATCAAACGCGTTCAGTTTGAGCATCTTCTCGGTATCTTCCTCGGTGCTGCTCATAATGTGAGTGGACACCACGCCCGATACCTTTTCGGCAGCCTCGGCCGCCGCTGCCACAGCCGCTTCCACGTTGGTGACCGTGCCGCGGAATTTCACGGCGACGATCAGCGGAACGGGCATCGAATCGGCGTTGGCAGGCTTGTTTTTGTCGAAGTGTTCCACGGTAACGTCGGCCGCTTTGCAGCCGGCATCGCAAGCGCAAAACGCCGCGACAAGGCCGAACACTTCAATAATACCGGTGGCGTTACGCATACTCCGTCACCTCTTATTTGTTGATGATGGCGATCTTAAGACCTTCCATCTTCAGGTTGGTGACCAACGCTTCGTTGATCTCCTCCAGCGGATAACGGTGCGTGATAAGCTTGCTCATCGGCAGGCCGATCGCCTTGGCACGCTTGAGGAAATCAAACGTGGTGGCGTAGTCACGCAGCGTGTACACCCACGAACCCACCGTGGTGATCTCCTTCGAGCAGATGTCGAAGTGGGGGTTGATGGTGGCGTCGCCGCCGTTGACGAAGAAACCGAGCTCGCACAAGCCACCGCCGTTGCGGATGAACTTGTAGATGTTGGCGTGAGCAATGGGAGAACCGGTGCACTGGAAGGCAAAGTCTGCCAGATAACCGCCGAATGCCGCTTTCACGCCATCGGTGAGGGCTTCGATGCCCTTGAAATCTTTAAAGTTGACGGTAGCGCCTGCGCCCATTTCTTTCGCGAAGGCCAAACGCTTTTCTTCACCGTCTACCGCCACGATGTTTTCCACACCCATCGTGCGCAGCACCGCGATACAGATCAGACCAATGGGGCCGCAGCCTTGCACCACCACGCGGCTGTTGAAGCGCAGGATGCCCGTCGTCTTCGCACGCTCTACGGCGTGGATCAGCACGGCGCAGGGCTCGATG
>JAZQTE010000323.1:0-1248 GCA_045630505.1 Acutalibacteraceae bacterium
GTTATTGCCGCCACGTGTTCGGGGTATTGCTCGGCAGCCCGTTCGGTGAAAAACGCCGTTTCCACCACCACGCCCGAGCGTGCCGCATCGGTGCACAAACGGGCGCCTTCCATAACGAAAAGCCCGCTTTCACGGCGATGACGTGTATCCTCTGCCAGACGGCAATATTCTTTAATTAACCGATTATCGCGGCTGGTAATTTCCACACTGCATCACCCCGTTCGTGCAATTTTTACTGTCCTATGAATGCGCAACAGCGCCCGTCGGCATTGCCTACGGGCGCAGTTTAAGCTTAATTTAAAGCAGCCTTTGCTTTCTCTACCAGACCGGCAAACGCGGCGGCATCGGAAACAGCCAGCTCAGCGAGCATCTTGCGGTTGAGCGTTACGTTGGCTTTCTTCAAGCCGTTCATGAACGTAGAGTAGTTCATGCCGTTGGCCTGAGCACCGGCAGAAATGCGGGTGATCCACAGGCGGCGGAAATCACGTTTGCGCTGCTTACGACCAACGTATGCATATTGGCCGGACTTCATAACCGCCTGCTTCGCAGTGCGGAACAGCTTGGACTTTGCACCAAAGTAGCCCTTCGCGAGCTTGAGTACCTTTTTTCTTCTTTTGCGCGTCATCATTGCGCCTTTAATACGAGCCATCTTACAGTTCCTCCGTTTCTGAACTCTCGATTATTTGTACGGGATCAGGCGTTTTACCTGAGCCACATTCGTTACATCGGCGGTCGTGGTCTTGCGCAGGTTGCGCTTACGTTTGGTCGTCTTCTTGTTCAGAATGTGGGACTTGTAGGCGTGGGCGCGCAGAACCTTACCGGTCTTGGTGAGCTTGAAACGCTTCTTTGCGCCGCTGTGAGTCTTGATCTTGGGCATAACAAAAATCCTCCTTAATTTGTTCTCCGTTATTTCGCAGTCTTGGGGGCCAGGAACATCAACATGTGACGGCCTTCCATTTTAGAAGGCTTTTCCACCACCGCTGCTTCGGTGCACGCTTCGGCGAATCGGTTCATAATTTCGGTACCGATTTCCGGATGCCCCATCTCGCGGCCGCGGAAACGAATGGAAACCTTGACCTTGTTACCCTCTTGCAAGAAACGGATCGCGTGTCTTGCTTTGGTGTTAAAGTCCGCTACGTCGATATTGAGCGACAAACGAATTTCCTTGGTTTCCACCTGACGTTGATTTTTCCGTGCTTCCTTTTCTTTCTTGGCCTGCTCGAACCGATACTTGCCGTAATCCATAAT
>JAZQTE010000324.1:0-2251 GCA_045630505.1 Acutalibacteraceae bacterium
TCGGCATTCTGTTGCTGGGACTCGGCCACGCCGGCAAAAACATTCCTTTGTGGTTGCCGCTGCTGTGCTCTCTTGTTTTATCACTCGGCACGTCACTCGGCGGCTATCGCATCATTAAAGCCGTGGGAATGGATATGGTAACGCTTACACCGCATCAAGGCTTTTGTGCCGATATTTCCGCTTCTGTTTGTTTGTTCGGCTGCACGCTGTTTGGTATTCCCGTGAGCACCACGCACACCAAAACCGCCGCGGTGATGGGATGCGGTGCTTCGCGGCGGTTATCAGCCGTACGTTTCTCCGTGGTGCGGGATATTTTACTCACGTGGGTACTCACCTTCCCCGCTTGCGGACTGATCGGCTATCTCACAGCCCGTTTGTTCTTATGGGGAGCGTGAAATGTATATAGTTCTCAAAACAAAAAGGGAGAGCCACACGCTCTCCCGATTGTTATTCTTTTGTATTATCCCGTGCTTTCAACTCTGCTTCATATTCGGCAGCACCGATGCCGAACTTGTTGAAATCCGCCACGTCCTTTACCTCGTAGGGATCGACCGCCAACAGATATTCGTAAATCATATTGCCCGTTTCGGGGTTGTACACCACCTTAGCAATGCACGCCGAACTCACGCTCTGCGCATCTTCCTTATCTAACATAAAAGAATCGCCGAACACGATCTCCTTATACCCCTTCGCATTGTACGCTTCCCGTTCGTCGTAATTTTGGTAATAGGCCCTCGCCTTTTTCAAAAGCGCATCCAACTGCGTTTCGTCCACCGTGATATCCAAAAACACCTCGTAGGATACGTCAAAGAACGACATATTCGTATACGCGTAGGAATTCATGGTATAATCGGTGATGGATTCGGGAAAGAAATCGGGAAAATCAATAAACGAAGGAACTCTGCCGTACTGTGCAGGATCGGTCACGTGGCGGTCTTCCAAATTCGTAGGGCTGCATCCCAACATTAAAAATAACATTACTGCTACCAAGAACAACGATATCAGTGTTTTTTTCATAACGGCACTCCCTTCTCCCTCTTAACGGTATGCTCACCGTTCCATTATAAAAAGAGTTCGTTGTTTTGTCAAGAAAAGCAAAGGCGAGAGAGGAAGCTCCTCTCTCGCCTTGTTTTTATTGATCTTCTTCGGCTTTCTTACCGCTGAACAACGAGTTATTGGAATAGGCAGGGATCTCCTTGCCTTCCATGGCGGCAACGAATTGGTCACCGTCCATCTTCTCGTGGTCGATAAGATACTGTGCAATCAAATCCAGCTTATCGCGGTTTTCTTGCAGCTTCTGCGTTGTACGGGCGTAGGCACCCGTGACAATGCCGTTGATCTCACTGTCGATCTGTGCGGCAATTTCTTCCGAGTAGTTACGGGTGTGGCCAAAATCGCGGCCCAAGAACACTTCGCTGGATTCGGAACTGCCAAACACAATCGGGCCGAGCTTATCGCTCATACCGTATTTGGTAACCATCTTGCGAGCAGTTTCGGTGGAACGCTCTAAATCGTTGGAAGCGCCCGTGGAAATATCCCCAATCACCAATTCTTCGGCAACACGGCCGCCAAGCAGCACTTCAATATTTTCGAGCATACGGTTTTTGGTAAGATGCTCGTGGTCGTTATCGGGCAGGTTCATCGTAAAGCCAGCCGCCATACCGCGCGGAATGATGGAGATTTGATGCACGGGATCCTGCGTGGGACAGCAATACGATACAATGGCGTGTCCCGCCTCGTGATACGCGGTGATGCGCTTGTCACGTTCAGAAATCACGTGGCTGCGTTTTTCCGTACCCACCACAATTTTAAGTGTGGCTTCTTCAATCTCATTCATCGTGACCGCGTGCAGATCGCGACGGGCAGCAAGCAGCGCCGCTTCGTTGAGCAGGTTTTCAAGGTCGGCGCCCGTAAAGCCTGCCGTAGATTTGGCAATCACAGAAAGCTCCACGTCGGGAGCCAGCGGCTTGCCCTTGGCGTGAACACGCAAAATGGCTTCGCGGCCTTTCATATCGGGATAGTTGACGACGATCTGACGGTCGAAACGGCCGGGACGCATCAAGGCGGGATCCAAAATATCGGGGCGGTTGGTGGCAGCGATCATAATCACGCCTTCGTTAGCACCAAAGCCGTCCATTTCCACCAGCAGCTGGTTGAGCGTCTGTTCGCGTTCATCGTGGCCACCGCCGAGACCGGCACCACGCTGACGGCCCACGGCGTCGATCTCATCGATAAAGATGATGCAGGGGCT
>JAZQTE010000325.1:0-3293 GCA_045630505.1 Acutalibacteraceae bacterium
CCACAAACAGATACTTCACCTTATCCATTGCCGCCAAGGCATACTCGGCGTGCATATAGGTGGGCAAGCATACGTCGATAATATCCACGTCGGCATTCTCGATCAGCTCCATACCGTCGCCGTAAATAAAAGCATCGGTGCCTGCGGCCAGCTCTTCGGCCTTTTCACGGCGGATGTCCGCCACGGCGGCGAGGCAAACGCCATCAATATTTTTATAGCAATTGGCGTGCATGGTGCCCATGAAGCCACAACCGATCAAACCTACTTTTAACATAGCTCTTACCTCCCCATAATGCTGTCCATCGCTCTGGACGTGTTGTAAATGATGGTTTCGGTATGATATTTGTAGTTCGGGATCATTTCGGCGCTTACCCAACCATCGTAGCCAACCTCTTTAAGCGCTTCCATCACGGCAGGATAATTCACGTCGCCTGCCAGCAGGTCCACAAAACCGTGCAAGCCGCCCGCTTCTACGCGATAATCCTTAAAGTGCACTTTTTTGATGCGATTGCCCAACGCACGGATCCAGTGCTCGGGATAACCGTTGGCCAGCGTGTTACCGATATCCAAATAGCTGCCCACAAACGGGGAGTTTACTTTATCAATAAAATCGCGCATTTCCATCGGCGAAAGCAAAAACTTGTTCCACACGTTTTCAAGGCCGATCTCAACCTTGTATTGCTCGGCGTATTCCTTCACCTTTTGCACGGATTCCAGACTGCGCTCGTAGCAGGTTACGTAATCCATCACCTTGCCGGGTGCCGCAAATTCGGCGTTTACACAGCCGGGAATCACCAAAATGGATTCACAACCGAGAATCGCCGCCGTTTCCAGCTGCTTCTTCACGATATCCTGCGCCTTTTGACGCACGGCATCGTCGGTGTCGTTTAAGAAATACGACCAATACAGACCGCTCGCCACGCTGTACAGCTCAATGCCGTTATCGGCGGCTTGCTTTTTCACTTCCAAAAGCTCTTTTTCGGTGGACGAAAGCGTGATCTCACCTGCATCCTCATCCAGCGCGACTTCCACGCCTTCGAACCCTGCGTCCTTCGCCAGCGCAAAGCTGTCCTTCAGGCTGCCTGCAGGAAAAGACCAAATGCTGATACCTTTTTTCATTACGCACTCCTCCTTGTAATCGGACTTTTCTGCCTTCATTGTAATACGAAACGTGCACTCTTGAACATATCTTTTTGTGCAGGATATGTTCACTATCGTGCAGTCCAAGCAATTTTCTCTTGCAAAGAGGGGTGTGCATTGGTATCATTATAGCATAGACGTGACTTTTTGAACAGATGTTTTTGTGCTTTTTGTGTGGTGATTTTTTGTGAAAAAGGAATATATCAAAACGCGCCCCAAAACGGTGGTGGACGTAACGCGTATCGTAACCATTCATTATTACGAGGTGGATCCGCATTTCGTGTTTGAAGGGGAAAGCCACGATTTTTGGGAGCTCGTCTATGTTGACAAGGGCAGTGTAGCCATCAAACGCGACAGCGAGGAGATCGTGCTGCAGCAGGGCCAAGTAATCTTCCACCGCCCCAACGAATTTCATTCCATTCGTTCGCTGGATTCGGCGCCCAATTTCTTCGTTATCTCGTTTGTCCCAACGGGGCTTTCCATGTCCTGCTTCGAACGCTATTGCGCACCGCTCGAAAAGGGGCAAAAATCTTTTTTATCCTCCATCATAAACGAAGCGGAAGCCACCTACGTGATCCCCAAAAACGATCCCGACCTGCGCCGCTTACACCGCCGTGCCGACGCGCCGCTCGGCGGTGAACAGCTCATTAAAAGCTATTTGGAGCAATTTCTCATTTCGCTTATGCGGTCCATCTCCGAGAGCGGAGATACCCCCAACCAATTACAGCAAGCCGTAGAGGAGCAGCCGTTGGTTGCCGCTATTAAGGAATATTTAACGGTGCGGTGCGAGGATACCGTGCGCGTGGAAGATGTATGCCGTGCCTTCGGCTACAGCAAGAGCCTACTTTCGCGTTTATTTCGCGAACATACAGGGGAAAGCTTGGCCGCCTTTGCTATGTCTAAAAAGTTAGAACGTGCCAAAGAGCTTCTCCGCCGCGACGGTTGGAACGTTTCGCAGGTTTCGGCGCGCCTTTCGTTTGAAAGTCCCCAATATTTTGCCAGAGCATTTAAACGGCAATTTGGTATGACTCCCACCGAATTTAAAAACCGTGCACATCGTTAAAAAGAGGAAACCGACAGCGCAGCCGCTGTCGGTTTTTTTATCGTTTCCCGATACATACGGTACCGAAATACACGGCAGCGCTGACAAGCACCACCGTGGGGCCGGCCGCCACGGCGTTGAGCCACGAAAGCGAAAGTCCCAGCACGCCTGAGAACAGTGAGAACACCAACGTGAGCGCCAAGTAGCTGCGCATACTGCGCGCAACGTTGCGCGCGGCCGCCGCAGGAAGCACCAGCATCGCGTTGATAAGCAGCAATCCCACCCAGCGAATAGCCAGCATTACCGAAAGTGCCAGCACCACTACGAACAGATTGTCCAACCATTTTACCTTCAGCCCCTTGCTGTGAGCAAGCGAGGCGTTGAGTGATACGGCGTAAAATCCATTAAAGCAAAGCAGCCACAAAACGGCCACGACCAGCAAGGTTCCGCCCAGCAGCCACAGCTGACGGTCGGTAATGGAAAGCATATCGCCGATCAGCAGGCTTTGATAGTTGGTAAGGCTGCCCACACGGGAAAGCAGCACCAAGCCCAGCGCCACTCCGCACGAGGAAAACACACCGATCACCGTATCGGTGGAGGAAAGCCGCGAATGACGAATGGCGTTCATCAGCAGCGCAAACACCGCCGCAAACAACAGCATCATCGGCTCGGGGTCGGCAAAGCCGAAGACCACGCCGACGGCAATGCCCGTGAGCGCCGAGTGCCCCAGCGCATCCGAAAAAAACGCCATACCGTTGTTTACCACCAGCGTGCCAAGCAACGAAAACAGCGGCATCATCAGCACGATGCCGATCAAGGCACGCCGCAAAAAGTCGTAAGAAAACAGAAGCGATAACGATTCAAGCATCGGCAATCTCCTTTCCGAACGCTTCGGCAAACGCCGCCGTTTCGAATACGTGCTCGGGCGTGCCGCTTGCAAGCACAGTCTTATCCAGCAGCACCACACGGTCGGCGTGGCGGCGCACGTAGGGCAGATCGTGCGAAACAAGCAGGATCACCAGATCCTCTTGCGATTTCAGTTCTTCTACAATACGATAAAATTCGCGAAGCCCGTTGCGGTCTACACCGGAAACGGGTTCGTCCAAAATTA
>JAZQTE010000326.1:0-2111 GCA_045630505.1 Acutalibacteraceae bacterium
GCGCCGTAGCGGAACGCATCGGTGAGGTAGCCGAATTTTGCGTGGGATTCTTCGTCCGAAAGCCCCAGCGCACGGAACATACGCTGCTGCAGCTCGGGGTTGGTGATACGAATGGAGCCGCTTGCCAGCTCGATGCCGCCGAGCACCAAATCGTACGCCTTGGCGAACACCTTGGACGGATCGTTATCGAGATACGGGATGCATTCATCCAGCGGTGAGGTGAAGGGATGGTGCATCGCCACCCACGTACCGCTTTCCTCGTCCCACTCGAAGAACGGGAATTCGGTGATCCACAAAAGACCGAGGCCCTCGCGCTTGAGCTCCAGCTTATCGGCCACTACCAAGCGCAGCGCGCCCAGCACCGACAGCACCAAGGATTTCTTGGTATCGGCCACCACCAGCACCACGTCGCCCTGCTCGGCGCCCGTGGCGGTGAGAACCGCGTTAAATTCGTCTTCGGTTAAGAACTTACCGAACGAGGAGGTGACACCGTCGGGAGTCCAGCGTACCCACGCAAGCCCCTTGGCGCCGATGCCGCGAGCGTGCTCGGTGAGCTTATCGATCTCCTTACGGGAGAGCTTATCCGCCGCCCCCTTGGCGTTGATGGCACGCACCGTGCCGCCTGCCTCCAGCGCACCGCTGAACACGCCGAAGCCGCAGCCCTTGACCTGCTCGCTGATATCGCACAGCTCCATACCGAAGCGGATATCGGGCTTGTCCGAGCCGTAGCGATTCATCGCTTCGGTGTAGGTCATACGCGGCAGCGGCGTGGGTACGTCCACGTCCAGCACGGTTTTGAACACGTGGCGCATAAAGCCTTCACCGATGGCGAGCACGTCCTCCACGTCCACGAAGGACATTTCAAGGTCGATCTGCGTGAATTCGGGTTGACGGTCGGCACGCAGGTCTTCGTCACGGAAGCAGCGAGCCAATTGGAAATAACGGTCGAACCCTGCCACCATCGACAGCTGCTTATACAGCTGCGGCGATTGGGGCAGCGCATAGAATTCGCCTTTATGCACGCGAGAAGGCACGAGGAAATCGCGAGCGCCTTCGGGCGTGGAACGAATAAGCATGGGAGTTTCGATCTCCACGAAGCCTTGCGAATCGAAATAATCACGCGTGGCCTTGGCAATGCGGTGACGCAGCAGCAGATTGCGCTGCAGGTCGGGACGGCGCAGGTCGAGATAACGGTATTTCAGGCGCGTAGCCTCGGCCGTGTTGCAGTTTTCCGCAATTTCGAACGGCGGCGTTTCCGCCTTGTTAAGAATACGCAGCTCGGTAACGGCGATCTCCACCTCACCCGTGGGAATCTCGGTGTTCACGGCAGAGCGCACGCGTACCTCGCCCGTGGCGGCCAGCACGTATTCGCTGCGCACGGCGGCGGCTTTTTCAAAGACGTCGCGTGCGGTGGCATCGTCAAACGCCAGCTGCACGATACCGCTGCGGTCGCGCAGGTCGATAAAAATAAGCTGGCCGAGATCGCGCTGGCGCTGTGCCCAGCCGAACACCGTCACCGTTTCGCCTGCGTGCTCACGACGAAATTCGCCGCAGTAGCGAGTGCGTTTCATTCCTTGAATCGTTTCCATGGTTTACTCCTCCAACAGTTCGGCAACCGCCGCAAAGTGCCGTTGCATTTCAAGCTCGTATACTTCGGAATACAAGGCGCCGGGATCCAGCGGCACTACCTTGCTTTCGCCCGATTGCATAGATTTCAGCTTGGCTTCGCCGCTTTCCAATTCGCTGTCGCCGATGACGACGGTATACAGTGCGCCGAGCTTATCGGCGTATTTCATTTGCGCCTTCAGGCCGCGTCCCATCGTATCGCATTCGGCGGAGAGGCCGCCCTCACGCAAAGCGTTGGCCAGCTTGAAGCATTGTACCGCCGCGGCTTCACCCATCGAGGCAAAGTACACGGTGCAGGGCGCATGCTCGGGCAGCTTTTCGTTTTGCGCCTTGAGCACCATCAGCAAACGCTCGATGCCCATCGCAAAACCGAGAGCAGGCAGCTTGGGGCCGCCCATTTCCTCGCACAGCCCATCGTAACGGCCGCCGCCGCACAGCACCGCTTGCGCGCCCAGCGCATCGGATACGAATTCGAACACGGTACG
>JAZQTE010000327.1:0-4757 GCA_045630505.1 Acutalibacteraceae bacterium
CGTACTGGTACACCAAAACGGTGCCGGTAGCTTTGGCGAAATCGGCCGTACCGATCTCTGCATCCGTATATGACGTGCGGTTTTGATACGCCGTCATAACCGCCTGCAGCTGTGCACCGTAGGCAACGTTTTTGCCCAAGTTCATATGCGATAGGAAAACGTAATTCCAATCATCGGCGGCAGTGAGGGCTTCGCTGATGAGCCATTGCAGTTGGCGAGCGCTATACCCGTAACGGCTGATCCCCACCTCGGATTGGCCGTTTTCGTTTATCGCCAACGACAGCGCGTTGACGGTTCCGTTTTCATCGGTTTGCTGGGCGTAATCGCTTGCATCCAAGCAGATCATTCGCGTTTTTTTATCAGCGATATCGTAGTAGTAATAGGCGGAGCTTTGGTTTTGCGAATCGTAAACGGCAGTTTCGGGAACGTAAGTTTTCAGCAGCTCGTTGTGCCACGCCACCTTGCTGATAAGCTTATCCGCCTCTGCCTGCACGTATGCCTTACGGGCATTGGCATAGGAATTATCGTCGTGGTTGCCCATCAGCATCAACACGGGCTTACCGCAAGATTTCAGGGGTTCAAAAAGCTCGTGCATATACCGAAACGCCGTTTCTTTTTCCTCGTGCGCTCCGCTGGTATTATCACCGCCGATAACGATGGCATCAATGGCGTCGCTTGCTTTTGCCAGCGTTACCACCGCTTCCATCTGCTTTTGCAGCGAGCGTTTTTGTTCCTTGGAGATCGCAGAAACGTCGTAGTGTATATCGGTGATAAAAAGATAATTCACGGCATCCTTCGGTGCGGCGTTAACAAGCGGCAGAATACGGTCGTAGTCCTTTTGATAGGCTTCGTAATCGCTGTTAAAAACGGCGACCTCGTCCTTGCGGTCTTCGGGATACGCAACTATCACATCTTCGAGCGAACCCTCTACCGCAACACGAATATAGCAGTCCTGCGGCACGGTGATCTCACCGGCGGCCATAATAACGATGTAATCCCCCACCGTGGATTGCCCTGTTTGTGCGAGCAAGGTTTTATCTAAATACAGATCGGCATCGTAGGGATACACGGCCATTTTTTGTTCACACGTGAGTACGGTGCCGCTTGGCACGAACAGCAGGTTTTGCGTACTGACAAGCCCTTTGCTTTCTGCATAAGAGAAGGTGGCAGCGTTTTTATGCTGTATCATCCCCTCGACCGTACCGCAATCGGCAAGTGTGGGAATAGCTTTTTTCGCAGGGGCACAGCTGCAAAGCAGCGAAAGCAAGAGAAGACACGCTGCAAGCAAAGAGAAACTACGCTTTTTCACACAATCACACCTTACGTGTTTTCTATGTTTTCCAGAGGACGCAAAAACTGCGTTTCATACAGTTCGCGATAACGTTCGTTTTCTTCCACCAAACGGCTGTGCGGGCCGCGACCGGCAATCACGCCGTTTTCTACCACCAAGATTTCATCGGCATTCAGCACGGTGGACAAACGGTGCGCCACCACCAGCGAGGTGCGATTGCGCAGCAGCGGCTGAATAGCATCTTGAATGGTGCTTTCGGAAATGGAGTCCAGCGAAGACGTGGCTTCGTCGAGCAGCAGAATAGGCGGATCTTTTAAAATAACGCGAGCCAGCGACACACGCTGCTTTTCACCGCCCGACAGTTTAAGGCCGCGGTTACCCACCACGGTGTCATACCCATTGGGAAGCTTCATAATAAACTCGTGAATATTCGCTTTTTTGCAGGCCTCGGTGAGTTCCTCCTCGGTGGCATCGGGCTTCGCATACAGCAGATTTGCACGCAAGGTATCGTTGAACAGATATGTATCCTGCGTTACCATACCGATATTGCGGCGCAATGTTTCAAGCTTCATATCACGCAGATCGACACCGTCTACCGTGATACGTCCACTTGTGACATCGTATAGCCGCGGTATAAGACTAATGAGCGTCGTTTTACCCGAGCCTGACGTACCCACGATGGCAATGCTTTTGCCGCGTTCCACCGCAAAATCGACGTCACGCAAAATCGGCTTTTCGGGCAGATACGAAAACGCCACGTGCTCGAAGCACAAATCACCGTTAACGGTGGCGGGAGCCACCGCGTTGGGACGGTCTTCAATTTCGGGCTTCATATCCAGATAATCGAAAATACGGGAGAACAGCGCCAGTGAACGGGTGATATCCACACTAATGCTGAGCAGCTGGTCTACGGGGCGGAACATACGGTGGAGCAGCGTTACCATAATGGTGATATCACCCACCGAAACCGCAGGGCCGATCGTCCATTTAAGCATCAGCAGACCGCCGATCAAATAGATGAGCAACGGGCCGATGCCGATGAACGTTTCGATTGCCATACGAAACCAGCCGCCTGCAATGGTTTCACGAATGCTCAAGCGGCGCGTTTCGCCGTTGATGGTGCGAAAGCGCTCGTATTCGGCTTCTTCTTTATTGAAGAGCTTTACCAGCATTTGGCCGCTGACGCTCATAGTTTCGTTGAGCACCTGATTCATTTCGTCCCATTTTTCCTGCGTGCGCGAGGCGATCTTCCAGCGATACCGCGCCACGATGCGAGCAGGCAGCACAAAAAACGGCAACAACAGCACGCCTACGGTGGCGAGCAGCCAATGAATACGGTACATCGCCACCAACGAGGTAGCCAGCACCGCCACGTTGGAGAGCATACCCGTCATCGTATTGGCGATAACGGATTGCACACCGCTGATATCGCTCGTCATACGCGTGATGAGCTCGCCCTGCGGGCGGTCGGTATAAAAACGGTGGGACATACGCTGCAAATGCGCGTACATCTCGTTTTTCATACCGTAGCTGATGTTTTGAGCGATCGTCGCATTCAGATAGCTTTGAATGATATGCACGAAATTGGAAACAACGGTAACAAGCAGTGACAGCAGCACCAATTGTACCAGCACAGCCCAGTTGCCTGCGATCAAGCCGTCATCGATCATACGGCCTGTCAGAATCGAGGGCAGCAGGCCAAGCCCTGCCGATGCCAAGATGATGAGCACTACCAGCGTGAGCCGTTTCCAGTGCGGTTTCAGATAAGAAAAAATGCGTTTCGCCAGTGCTCGCGTAAGCTTGGGGGCCTGACGCTTTTCTTCATCGGTAAGCGGACGGTGATGACCGGGGCCGCGCATTCCGGGGGGCATACGGTTAACCCTCCACAGCGGTGACGGTGAAGCCGAGCGCTTCCACGGCAGAGCGTAAAGCACTTTCGGCAGCCGCGCCGCTGACGGTGGCCGTGCCCGTCTTCAGATCGACCGTGGCCGTGACACCTTCGATGGCGTTAAGAGCTTTTTCAACACGTCCGCTGCAGCGCGGGCAAGCCATTCCTTGAATATGTAATACCATTATTCCTCATCCTTTCTTACGATCAAGCAAACGGCGTGAGCAGCCATACCCTCACCACTGCCTGTAAATCCCAATTTTTCTTCGGTGGTGGCTTTAACACTGACGGCATCCGTTTCCACCCCGCAGGCAGCCGCTAAATTGCGGCGCATACCGTCGATATGAGGCTTGAGCTTCGGCGCTTGTGCCAATACGGTGGCATCGATATTCCCCACGGTATAGCCCACTTCGTCCAGCAGGCGCACTACTTCATTGAGAAGCTGTAAGCTGTCGGCTCCTTTATATTTCGGATCGGTATCGGGGAAATGCTTGCCGATATCCCCTAATGCCGCTGCTCCAAGAAGCGCATCGGCAATAGCGTGAGCCAGCACGTCGGCATCCGAATGGCCGAGCAAGCCTTTTTCCCACGGGATCGTTACGCCACCCAAAATTAAAGCGCGGCCTTCCACCAAACGGTGTACGTCGTAGCCGTGGCCAATGCGAAATTTTATCATAGCAATCCCTCCGCCATACGAATATCCTCAGGTGTCGTGATTTTAATGTTACGGTAGCTGCCTTCCACCAAATGAACGGCATATCCTGCCACCTCTGCCAAGCGGCAATCATCGGTAACAGCCAGTTTTTTCTCCTTCGCATTTTCCAGCGAATGCAAATACACCTGCTTTTCGAACACCTGCGGCGTTTGCACACTCCACAGCGTATCCCGATCGGGTGTATCAATAATTACGTTTTGCCCATTCACCACTTTAACGGTATCCTTCATCGGCACGGCCGCGGCAGCGGCGCCCGTTTGAACGGCTTTTTCCACCACGCGGGTGATCACTTCGGGTGTGATAAGCGGACGCGCACCATCGTGAATGGCAAAATGGGTGCTTTCCTCGGCACAGCAAGCAATACCGTGCGCTACCGACGTTTGACGGTCTGCTCCACCTTCCACAACAGACGAAAGCTTGGTGATGCCGTATTTTTCGGCAAGAGCTGTAAGCGGTTCGATTTCTTCCGCACGAGTAACCAGCACGATTTCATCAATGGAATAGCAATGCTCAAACGCCGTGAGTGTATGAATAATCACGGGACGGTCGCCGAGCAGCAGGCGTTGCTTATCCGTGCCCATACGGGTGGAGTTGCCTGCGGCAACCACAATGGCTGAAACCATTTCTTTCACTCCTTTTGATTACGTATCCTGACGCAAGCGAGCCGCCAACGCCGCATCAGGAGTGACGTAGACGGTACGGTTGTTTTCATAAATCACCATACCCGGCTTAGCTGTCATAACAACGATTTTCACTCTGCTCTCAGCAGCACGTTCGATGACGACCTTGGATACGCCAGCTGCGTACAGCTTTTTCTTGACGTATTCTCTGATTTTGTTATCCTCGACCAGGAAGTCCGCGAA
>JAZQTE010000328.1:0-2137 GCA_045630505.1 Acutalibacteraceae bacterium
GCGTACAATTGCTGATATTGATGCGTATATGTCCGAACACGAATTTTCATTGAAGTCCCTGGTGGATGCAGATGATTTTACAAAGCTCGCTTTGGTTGCAGCGGGAGCAAACGCCATGTGTGCAACCGACGAAATCAAAAAGCGGTTCGAGATTCAGGCGCGCGAACTTTTCCGTATGTTCAAGTACATTGAAAAGGGTGAGGTTTCAGATGAAACCGTTCACTACAAGAATGCGATCAGCGCTATATATGATCAGCTGCAGGAAAAGCGTGTTCATGCGGATAATTCTGCATTGATGGCACACATCAATCAGATCGTCAGCGAATACGTCGCTGTTGTTCATACAGGAGCAGCTGGATTGGCAGAAAGCAAAAAATTCGATATCAGTAATATAGATTTTGATCGTTTGCGCCGCGAATTTGAAAGAGTACAAAATAAAAATCTGTTACTCAAGGATCTACAGGTGCTTGTCGAACAACGCCTAGCACAGATGCTAAAGAATAATCCGCTACGTATCGATTATTATCAGCGCTATCAGGATATCGTTGATGAGTACAACAAAGATAATAAGAAGGATGAAATCGCGATTGTCTTTGAAAATTTGATGAAGCTTGTAAACGATCTTGACGAAGAACAAAAGCGTTACGTCAAGGAAGGGTTTAATAGCGACGAAGAACTTTCTATTTATGACCTTTTGATAAGCGGGCAGAACCTTTCGAAAGAGGATATTAAAAAGGTTAAAAAGCTGGCACAGGAAATGCTTACTAAGATTAAGGCGCGTATTCACGAGCTGGATCATTGGCGCGACAAAGAGGAAACTCAGTCAATTATCAGCGTTATGATTCGTGACCTCTTGTGGGCGAATTTACCTGAAAGCTATAGCGATAGCGAAATAGCTATTTATAAGCAGACGCTTTACGAATACGTGTATAACACGTATCCGGCAGCGTAAAAGGAGTATTTATGGAACGAAAAGGATTCATTTATATACTTACAAATCCATCATTTCCGCAGTATGTAAAGATCGGATATGCAACGGACGTGAAGCAGCGCTGGATGAACTGAATCGCAGCACTGCTGTGCCGTTCGCGTTCCGTGTGTACGTGGCGTTTTTAGGGCGTGGGATTGCACCGTCCTAACGGGCTGTACCGAAACAAAAGAAGGGGGTTATTTATAGCGCAAGCTATAACATAGGGTATATGTTAGCATAGTTTAAGAAATGCTTGAAGAAGCGGCACCTTCGGGTGCCGCTTTTAAATTGACTTTTTGTTTTGTGAGTGATACAATACGCTTGAGGTGATGGCAGTGTACACAGTGTTGATGCGATATCCCGAGGGGAAGGCCAAGGCGGTTACGTTCAGCTATGATGACGGCGTGGTGCAGGACAAACGGCTGGCGGCGATCTTTGATACCTACGGGATGAAGGCTACGTTTAATTTTGTTAACAACGTTTTGTCGCGGTTTACCAAGGAACAGATCAAGGAGATCTTCTTGGATAAGGGGCACGAGGTGGCGGTGCATTGTGCGCATCATCGAGCGAACGGGAACACGCGGGCGATCGAAGGTATCCGCGAGGTGCTGGACAGCCGTTTGTTCTTGGAGGACGTGTGCGACCGTATTATTCGCGGTATGGCGTATCCCGACACGGGCATTCGCCTGATGGGCAGCTTTATTACGTACGAGCAGATCAAAGCCTATCTTACCGAATTGGATATTGCGTATGCGCGCACGCTGGGCGGCGACAACGATAAATTTCGTCTTCCCGAGGATTTCCACGCGTGGATGCCCACAGCGCATCACAACAATCCGCAGTTGTTGGAATACGTGGATAAATTCTTGGAGCTGGATATTTCGACGAATGTCTACCACGCACGGCGGCAGGCGCGGCTCCTCTATATTTGGGGGCACAGCTATGAGTTCGACCGTGATAACAACTGGGAGCTCATTGAAACGGTTTGCGAAAAGCTGGCGCACAACGACGAGATATGGTATGCCACCAACCTTGAAATTTGCGATTACGTGACAGCCTATCGCCGCTTGCAATACAGCGCTAACGGTCAGCGTGTATATAACCCCACCTGCACCGACGTGTGGATGGACGTGGACGGGGCCGTATACCAAGTCGGATCGTAGCCAT
>JAZQTE010000329.1:0-2182 GCA_045630505.1 Acutalibacteraceae bacterium
GCATTGTTATGCACCTATATAATACATTGTGTTATACCATTTGTCAATACAAAACCGTTCTTTTCTCCTTCAAAAAATAAAAAACACCCGAACGCTTCGAGTGTTTTTTCATAAAGAATCAGATTGTTTTTTCTTCCAAAAGGCGTTTAATTTTGTTTTCCAAATACAAGACGGAGCCTTCATCCATTTCAAAATAACCGTCAATGAGATTTCCCTTGTATTTGCGTAACGACTCTACCGCCGAAGCAGAAAAATACCGTTCAAAAGAACGCGGTACAAGCACGGCATCCTTCCCTTGCAGATAGGCTTCAATATCCGTATCGTCCGAAATTGCGAGTGGCTTATGAAGCGTTACGTCTTCGGCATACGTGGTGCAGGTTTCATACAGCAGCTCGGTAAAACGTGGGCTAAAGCCAATAACCCCCACCGAAACGTTGTGGCGCAATTTGATCACCTGCGATAAAAATCTGGCCGACGGACGCAGTGCCACACGGGCAATACGCTTTTTCACGGGCAATACGGTTTCTAAATACTCAGCGTGCGAGGACGTGGTTACCAATAAATCAAAATCCTCACTCAAGGTATACGGATATTGACGAATAGAGTCTAATGAATACGAATACAGATCCACACCGGGAATATGGCGCAATTGTTCAGACATCTGTGCCAAGTTTTCGGGATTACACTCAATAACCGCTACCTTTATGAGAGCTTCCTCTTCAGCCCTTTCTCTCAACTTTAAATTCAAGAAAATATTAATTTCCGCCGCCGAAAGCCCCATTTCCTCCAATTCGTTCAGAAGCAAATCAATCGCCGCCATTGCCTGCTCTTTACGGCTGCCGGAATTAGCAGGCTGATACCGCACAAAGGTACCCCTACCCTGCACTTTTTCCAACAAGCCGGCGCGCTCTAATTCATCGTACGCGCGCTTCACCGTGCCGCGGGCCACACCAAGCGACTCTGTCATTTCCTGCACGGTAGGCAGCTGTTGCCCGGCAACCAACGCTCCTTTTTTGATCGCAGTGCGAATGGTATCCACCAGCTGCTGATATATTGGAACGTCCAGCGACGGATTAACGGTATACAAAGAATTCATAAACGTAACACCTCAAAATTGTTATATACCAATATTATCTTCCCTTTCACATTTTGTCAAGGGAAATTAGCACAATTAAAAACGCCCCGTAAAACGAGGCGTTTTGATAGGTGATTATTTTACCGTTTTTAAATAATCGGCACGACCGCTTTCGTAGAGATTGTTTCCTTCGCTGTCAATAATCACAACAACGGGGAAATCCTCCACCTCCAAGCGGCGAATAGCCTCGGCGCCCAAATCTTCATAGGCCACAATCTCGGCCTTTTTGATGCATTTACTCAGCAAGGCACCGCAGCCGCCGATAGCACCAAAATACACGGCGCCGTATTCTTTCATAGCCGCGATCACTTCCGGGCCGCGTTTACCCTTGCCGATCATACCCGTTTGCCCTTTAGCAATCAACGTGGGGCTATAGGCATCCATACGATACGAAGTGGTAGGGCCGGCCGAACCGATAGCTTGCCCCTCCTTGGCAGGCGTGGGGCCAACGAAGTAGATAACACTATCCTTCACGTCCAAAGGCAATTCCTTGCCGGCAGCCACAAGCTCACAAAGACGTTTGTGAGCGGCATCACGGGCGGTATAAATAACACCGTTTAAAAGCAAGCTATCTCCCGCTTTCAGCTCGCGCGCCTTTTCGCGAGTAAGGGGCAACGTCAATGAGATCGCCATATTACAGCACCTCCGTTTTATGACGGGTAACGTGACAGTTGATATTCACAGCCACGGGTAACCCTGCAATATGCGTGGGGAATTTTTCAATATTAACCGCCAAGGCCGTAGTCTTACCGCCAAAGCCTTGCGGCCCGATACCCAACGCATTAATAAGGTCCAACAACTCTGTTTCCAGTTCGGCATAGAACGGCTCGGGATGACGCTCGTCCACACTGCGGATCAGCGCTTTTTTAGCCAAGTAGGCCGCCTTATCAAACGTGCCGCCGATACCCACGCCCACCACAATGGGAGGGCACGGATTGGGGCCGGCTTCCTCCACGGTTTTAACCACGAAATCCTTAACGCCTTGCAGCCCGTCAGACGGACGAAGCATCGCGATACGGCTCATATTTTCACTGCCGAAGCCCTTGG
>JAZQTE010000330.1:0-5963 GCA_045630505.1 Acutalibacteraceae bacterium
ACCGTGCGTTTGGTTCCCGAGGATATGCCCGTCACCACGGGCGTGCACGTTCTGGCAGCAGGCGTGGCAGTGGCACAAGGCACCGTCGGCCGTAACGTGCGGTGGGAGCCTGCGCACGCCGTGTTCCAAGCTGCTGCGGCGGAAGATTGCCGCCGTGTGCTGTCGTTTAAGCGTGACGATTTGCAGCTTCTTGCCTTTTTGCGCGGCGAGGAATTGCGTGTAAGCGGCGAGGACGGCTGGACGGGCGTGGCCGCAGAGGGCATTCTCGTGGGGTTTGGCAAGCTTTCGGGCGGAAGGCTGAAAAACCGCTACCCCAAAGGACTACGTTTATTGGGTTGATTTTTGAAAAGACATTTGGTATACTGAAATGGAAAATAACGGCAGGGAGGCCATATTATGAGCAATACGTATTATTTGGCAATCGATTTCGGCGCTTCGAGTGGGCGTCACATTTTGGCACACGTGGAAAACGGCAAGATCGTGCTGGAAGAGGTGCACCGCTTTAAAAACGGCTTGGTGGAGAAGAACGGCCATCTGTGCTGGGATACCGATGCGCTGTTCGAGGGTATCGTAACGGGGCTTAAAAAATGTGCCGCTCTCGGTAAAATCCCGCAGTCGATGGGTATTGATACGTGGGGCGTCGATTTCGTTCTCCTCGGGGAAGACGGCAAGGTGCTGGGCGATACCGTTGCCTATCGCGACAGCCGCACCGAGGGAATGGACAAAGAGGTCTACGCTTGCGTTCCCGAAGCAGAGCTGTATGCCAAAACGGGCATTCAAAAGGCGATGTACAACACGGTGTATCAGCTGATGGCGCTGAAAAAGACAGAGCCTGCGCTGCTGGATAACGCGGCTATGCTGCTGATGATCCCTGCCTATTTCCACTACCGCCTCACGGGTGTGGGCATCAACGAATACACGCTGGCTACCACCACCAACCTCGTGAACGCCGAAGCCAAGGAGTGGGACGGCGAGCTGCTGGATAAGCTCGGCTTCCCTCGCCGTCTGTTCGGTAAGCTCGGTCGTCCGGGCGATACGGTGGGCGAATTTACCAAAGAGATCCAAGAGCTGGTGGGCTTTAATTGCAAGGTCGTGCTGCCTGCCACGCACGATACCGGCTCCGCCGTGGCCGCCGTTCCTGCGAACGACGATGATTTTCTGTATATCAGCTCGGGCACGTGGTCGTTGCTTGGCGCAGAGCGTATGGCTGCCGATTGCAGCGAAGCCAGCCGCGAGCTTAACTTCACCAACGAAGGCGGCGTCGATTACCGCTTCCGCTATCTCAAAAACATTATGGGCTTGTGGATGCTGCAATCCATCAAGCGCGAGCTGAACGACGAATACGGCTTCGGCGAACTGTCGGATATGGCCCGTGCTGCCGAAATCGCTTCGGTGGTAGACGTGGACGATATGCGCTTTTTGGCTCCCAAGAGTATGATCGAAACGGTGAAGGCCGTGTGCGCCGAATCGGGGCAGCAGGTACCCGAAACGGTGGGCGAGGTGTGCAAGGTAGTCTATCTCAGTCTGTCGCAGTGCTACGGCCGTGCCGTGCGCGGTCTGGAGGAGATCACGGGGCGCAGCTACAGCCGTTTGCATATCGTGGGCGGCGGCTGCCAAGACGGTTATCTGAACGAGCTTACCGCCGATGCCGCGGGTATGGCCGTGTATGCAGGCCCCTTCGAAGCCACGGCGCTGGGTAACCTCTTGGTACAAATGCTGGCTGGCGGCGAGTTTAAGTCGCTTTCCGAAGGCCGCGAGGCGATCGCCCGCTCCTTCGATGTCAAGCCCGTCAAATAATAGCGAGGCAACAAAAAAATCTTTACTTTTTTTCGGCAGTGTGCTATACTTTATTCATCTAAAGTCATTCCGGAGAAAGAGAGAGGAGTGACACGGTCTTTTGCTGTGTCACTCCTTATTTTTTTAATCAAGGAGGAAATGGTATGAAACAACTCTCCAAGCGGATACTGGCCTACGTGCTGGCGGCGGCGTTGCTCGTCACCTGCGGCATTTCGGGGCTGGTTCTGCCTGCTGCGGCGGCTACCACGGTTTTCACCGAGAACTTCGAGGGCGCCACCACGAGCAGTGCTATCAAAAACTGGACGGCTTCGGGCGTCGGCACGGTCACGGCCGATCCCACGAACGCCGAAAACAAGGTGCTGAAATTTGAAACCGCCTTCACCAACAAATGGTCGGGCGGCAAATTCGGCTTGCGTCCCTCCAAGCTGTACGTGCTTAAGCTGCGTGCCTACGGCGGCGACGTGGTCGTCAACTTCAACGCCGGCACCAGCAAGGGCATCTCTGCGCCCGTTGCCAACAAGGCGTACAATCAAACGGCGTGGCAGGAGCTTGCCTATTTGTTTGAAACGCACGCCACCACCGCCAACGATGCGTATTCCATCAAGCTCAATGCGGCGGCAAATACGTATATCGACGATATCGAGCTTATCGAGCTTGGTGATGCCGAACCCGAAAATCGGTTGGTAGACGGCAGCTTCGATCTGCCCGTATCCTACGAATACAACGGCTATTGGAAGGATCTGTTCGCAGGCGGCGCCACCTTGGTGGACGCTCCGGGCGAAGCAGGCAATAAGGCCGTGCTGCTGCCTGCATCCAGCGGCAACCGTTCCTCAAAATACTACGGCGCCGCCGTGTATCCCGCGTGGGAAAAGGGTGCCACGTACGAATTGTCGATGCGTGTGTACGGCGCTCCCGTGGAATTTTATCTCAACGCCGATAAGGGCGTGACCGAAGGCCAAGGCTGGCATTCGTTCACTCCCACCGATGCTACCTCGTGGCAAACCTTCAAGCATACCTTCTCGTTCAGCGAATCCAAAGCAAGCAACGATTCCTTCGTGTTCTCCATCGCCATCGGCAAGGGCTCGTCGGGTGCGTATATCGACGATATTTGCATCACCAAGAAGGTAGCCGAGGATGCCACGGCGATCACCTTAAACAAAACCGCACTGTCGCTGGCCGTGGGCGGCGAGGAAACGCTCACCGTCACCCCTGTGCCGGAAAACGGTATTCTGCAAACCGTGCAATGGTCTTCGAGCAACGAAGCCGCCGCCACGGTAGACCAAACGGGTAAGATCACGGCGGTCGCCCCCGGCACCGCCACCATCACCGCCACGGCCAACGACGGCAGCGGAGTGGGCGCCCAGTGCGAGGTGACTGTGGAGGCTGCCACCTATGTGAGCATCACCGTCAACCAATACGGCAGCGGTACCTACTGCTCTGAATACGCGCTTGACTTCAGCAACGTGGAGGGACTGAAGGCCTACGCCGCTACAGGATACAACAAGAAGACGAAGGTGGTGACACTCACCCGCGTGATGACCACGCAGCCTGGCGAGGGACTTTTCATCAAAGGCGAGTCAGGCACGTACATGGTACCCATTATAGAGGAGGCCGACGACAATTCTCTGAACATGCTCGTGGGCACATTGACAGATACCCCAGTGAACGCCCAAAGCACCGACGGCCTCTACGCAAACTACAAGTATACCATCAAGGCGGACGAGAGTGAGCCCTCTTTCCACCAGTTTGCCGACGGCTCTACCCTCAGTGCCGGCAAGGCCTACCTGCAGATACCTGTGGCATGGCTGCCCGCAACGACCGAGGCAAGGTCTATCTCGCTCCGCTTCGAAGAGGGCGAAGGTACCACTGACATCGAGAATTCAGAAATCAAAAATCAGAAGTCAGAATTCGTCTACGACCTTTATGGTCGCCGCGTGGACAATCCTGTGAAGGGCGGCATCTACATCGTGGGTGGTAAGAAAAAGGTAGTGAAGTAGGAGTCCCCCCTTTACCCCTGCAGGCGCCACGACACCGTCGTGCAGTGCTCTGCACTCCCCTCTCTCAGCACGGCATCTAAGGGTCTCGTTCGCTATAAACAGAGGGGAGTAAAAGGGACCTCGCTGAAATATGAATATAAACTTTGGAAAAAGTAGAACAATGACAACGAATCATAACTATATCAAACCAGAAATTAAGGTCGTCGAGCTTGTATCCGACCCATTGATGCTTACAATCTCGGGCGAGATAGGTAGGACAGGCGTGGGTAACGGTACAGCCGATGACAACGACCCCGAACTGGCCCGCCGCCGCGACACGTGGGACAACATCTGGTAGCAGGTCGCATATGCACATGCACCATCGAGGCCGCCGAGGACGACACCACCCACCTCACCGTACCCACCGGACAGGTATACATCGTGAAGGTAGCCGACACGGTGGTGAAGATAGGCATATAACACATCACTCACACTATAGCACATCACGGGAGTGCCCACGCAGGGCGCTCCCGTGTGCTTTTTATCCACTTCTCCGCGAAAAGAGTCAACTTTGCAGGAAAATGGACAGTTTGCCCTACGACGTGCGAAAACAGCGGAAGTCAACAATATCCGTCCGATGTCCGCTTTCTCAGGAAACAAGTCCACCTTTTCAGCCGCACGTGTCTACCTTTTCAGTACAAGATGAATATAAAAAATGGCAATAATATAGATGTTGTCCAAAGCATAGTTTGTCATGTTGAACGAAGTGAACCTTTAGGGAGGAAGAAACGTGTTCGCCGCCCGAAGGGGCTAAAGGCAATCTCGCCGATTTCTGCAGAGATCCTTCACTTGCGTTCAGGATGACATTGCATTTTGATAGCAAAAAAAACGTGTTGACACCCTCTTCTTGTTAATACCGTATGCCCTATGCCTTCTGCGCCACGTAGATACCCAACAGGATGAATACGGTGCCGAGGAGAGCGATGTAGGTGATGGGCTCGTGGAGCACGGCTACAGAGCAGAGGAGCGACACGAGGGGCTGGGTGTACATATAGTTGGAGGCACGGATGGTGCCGAGCTTCTCCAGCACGAGATTCCACGTATAGAAGCAGAGCATGGAGGCCACCACGGAGAGGAAGAGCACATTTCCCGCCACGACAGGGATAGTGAGCAGGTGGAGGTGGAGGCCACCGCCCATACCTGCAACGATAAAGGGAACCATAGTGACGATGCCGTAGAAGAAGACCTTGCGCGTGACGAACCATGTAGTGTAGCGGCCATCGAAACGGCGAACGACAACACTATAGACGGCCCAGGCAAGAGCGGCCACAAGGGCGAGAGCATCGCCCAGAGGGTGTATCTTGAGCACGGCACCATTGAGCACCACGAAGCCGACACCCATGAGGGCTACCACGGAGCCTATAGCAAGACGACTCGTGATGCGCTCGCGGTAGATGAGACTGGTGAGCAGGGCCGTGAGCACGGGAGTGACACACACGACGAGTGCCACATTGGAGGTGATGGTATAGTCGATGGCGCTATTCTCGGCCAGGAAGTAGAGGGTGCCACCCGTGAAGCCGGCCAAAGCAAGGTAGAGCTCGTCGGCCACTGTATCGGCCCAGAGCTTGCGCGAGAAGATCCACGTCAAGGCATAGGCGATGATGAAACGGTAGAGCATAATCTCGGGCGGAGTGAGGCCATGGGTGAGCAGTACCTTGGTAGAGACGAACGTGGTACCCCACACAAAAATGGTGACGAGGGCCAATATATGGTAGCCCACGGAGGGGCGGCGGGTAGATGACAGAATTTGTTTCATAATTTTCGGCTGCAAAATTAGGGAACTTTTCGTTATCTGCCAACAGATAGGATGCTTTCAAGCAGGTGCCGGCATGTAGGTTGTGGAAAAATATTTCAGCGTTTATAGTGCGGATTCGTAGGGAATTGTGTAACTTTGAATCGATTTTGTAAATATAAAATACGCAATGAGTGATAGAATATGCACAGAGCTGAGCTCTATGTATAAAACTAAAACTTTAACAACTATAGAATATGGACATCCCCTATCATATACCCGTAATGCTGCACGAGACGGTAGACGGCCTCGACATAGCTCCTGGAGGCGTGTTTGCCGACATGACCTTTGGCGGTGGCGGGCACTCGCGCGAGATATTGCGCCGAGTGGAGGACACG
>JAZQTE010000331.1:0-11259 GCA_045630505.1 Acutalibacteraceae bacterium
GCAGTATTTTAGGTGGTTTTCGGGGCGATCAGATTGCCGGAAAACCCGTATGAATACTGCTTTTTTGAAAGCTTACTTGCTTTCTTTGATGGCAGCCTGTGGTGCAACAAGTCGGGCGATAAAAACAATCTTAAGGGTATCCTTCAAGCACGGCCCTTACGTGTCGATCCTTTTTATAGATGCTTCATAACTTCGGCGTTGAGTGCTTGACGGAAGCTGAGCAGCCACGCCGCATCTTGGGGATATTCGCGGAACGTGAGCGGCTTATCCCATTGCTTTTCGAGCCAGCACAGCGTTTCCTCACGCGAGGTAAGGCTTTCGAGCAGCTGCAGCGCACGCATATCCTGCAGGCCTTCATTATACACCAGTTGTCGCAGTGACGGCACGGGCGTGCCGTTTGCGCCGGGATACACGATGAACGGATCGCCCGAAGGGAAGGCGTCGTCAGCATCCGTTACCATATACGGATCAACGGGGCGAATGGAATACTGGCTAAACCAAAAATTGTACCCCCATTGCAGGAAGCCTGCAATGGCGTATTTATACAGTTGTACACCTAAAATGCGATTGCGCGCCGAGGGCATCGCGATCATACGGTTGCTGACTTCCTTGGTTTGACTGCAGCAGTAATACGTGAAAAGATTGGGAACGTTATGCTCCAAGAACGGCTCGATATGATCCAATGACGGTATCGGACACGGTACCAAGCCCTTTTCGTAAAAGCTGTAGTTGGAAAGGGCGTCCATCACGGGCAGGTCACCCAGTGCTTCGCGCAAGCATTCCGAGGCCTTGCGATAGTTCTCCTCCACCGAAGCGTTCGGCTCGTCGGATACGTGGAACCAGCAGCGCGATAAATAGCCTTCTTTTTTAAGAAACGCTTTTAAGCGAAGAATAAACACTTTTATAAAACGCCGATATTCCTCGCCGGCAGCATCGGTATCCCATCCAAACAGCTTTTCTTGCTTGCCGTTTACCGTGGCAACGATCTTCGGCGCGTGCTTGGCACCCCACTGGGTAAACAAATGAGAGATCTCAAACAAGCGCACGCCGCATTCGTCCGCCATATTTAAAAAACGTTTCAGCTTTTTGAAAGAGAAACGGTATTCCCCGCTTTCCAATCGCACGTCTACCAGCTGCACAGTAGGACGTTCGCCGCCTACCGCTGTATCCAGCGGCGGTGTAAACACGGGCGTAAGCAGCATCGTTTGCCCGTATTTCACGGCGTGACGCACGTAGGTTTCCATCAGTTTCCAATGCTCTTCGCTGAACACGGGCACTCCGTAGTGCACCGCCAAGCAATCGGCGTGGAACCATTCGGTACGAATCAGCGTTTGCGGAGGCAACGCCGCAGGCAACACTTCAAGCGTAAAGGACGTTTTTTCACAAATATCCAACCAATCCACGCGCGACGTAAAGGTGAGCGTGATCGTATATCGGCCTGCAGGACAATCCTCCGGCACGGCTGCTTCTACCCATACACTGCGCCATTGCTTGCGAGAAAGCGAGATCTGTTCGGTGATCTCTACCAGCGGATCGGGAAACACGCCGGGGGCTTTGCGGAGAAAATTATCGTCTGACCACGGGTAGGCAGGCAGCATTGCCGGCACGTAACCCACGCGATACAACTTTACCTCACCTGGAAGATCGGTATCGACCGCTACATCTACCGCCAGTTTATCGTCACCTTCATAATACGTGGCACATTGCACGCTGAACCGTTCGCCGCGCAAGGCAGTAGCTTCGGTTTGTGCAGGCGCTGTGAGCGGTTCGTCGGAAAATACCTTTTCCAGTGAACTGATCCACCGAATTTCCATTAAGCATCTTCCTCCACAAGAAACTGCACACCGTCTAATTCGCTGATCTTCGAGATCATTTCGGCGGTAAGCACCGTGCTGCGCACCAGCAGCTGCAGGCCGACGTGATTGGCACACGACGTTTTGGGAGCCATGATCTGCACCGTAAGCGTATGCCCCATCAGCGCACGGATCTCTTCCACCAGTACGCCCGTTTTAGAGATATCCTCCACTTCCACGTACAGACTGCTGAGAAGCTTGCGCTTGTATTCCACACGGCCAAGGATCGGCACCAAAATAACGCACAGCAGCATAGCGGCCAATACCGCTTCGTAGAAGCCGTAGCCAATGGCGATACCGATGGATGCCGTGGCCCACATACCTGCGGCGGTGGTAAGGCCCGTTACAATGGAGTGGTTGCGCACCAAGATCGTACCGGCGCCCAAGAAACCGATGCCCGAAACTACTTGCGCGGAAATACGGAAAATATCGCCCTGATATTTCAGCACCTCCACGGCGTACAAGCCCGTCATCGCGGTGATGGCAGCGCCGAGGCACACCAAAATATGAGTACGCATACCTGCTGCGCGGCCGTGTCGGCCGCGTTCACTGCCGATAAGGCCACCGCACAGAGCAGCCAGCAGCACGCGGAACAAAATCGACCACACGTTAAAATCTTGGATGAGATTCAAAACGGATTCCACAAAAGCTTGCATCGTAAGCACTCCTTCCGTTGCCGTAAAAAACAAAATGGCGAAAAGGCAGAATTTTCCTCTGCTTTTTCGCTACTCCATACTCCACGACAACGCTGTTTATGCTATTAGTATACTGTCGGCACTTCAAAAAGTCAAGTGTTAAATAAATAAGAAAGCCCGCCGTGTCGCTTGACACAGCGGGCGTGGGGAAACCGTTTTCGTGGGCAAAATCAGCGGTTATCCACCTTGATCTCGCCTCGCACGATGACCAGCACGATATTAAAATCCTTATCCACAACCAACAAGTCGGCATATTTGCCGGCTTTAATAGAACCGGTTTCGTTATCTACACGGATGGCACGCGCCGGATTGATGGTGGCGGATTTGATCGCCTGCTTCTTCGGAATACCGAAACGAATTACGTTTTTGAGTTCTTCATACACGTTCGAGGTAGAAGCAGCAATGGTACCGTCTGCCAGCAAAGCCTTGCCGTCCCGTACGTAGACCGTCTGGCCTCCCAGATCGTACTCGCCGTCCACGTGGCCTGCCGCACACATCGAATCGCTGACGATTACCGAATTATCCTCACCCAGCTGTGCAAACGCGATACGCAAAGCAGCAGGATGAATGTGGAAACCGTCGCAAATCAGTTCAGCGCGAACACCGTACGTTTTTGCGTTATCGAACACGGCGCCCACCACACCGGGCGCCCGATGCGTAAGACCGCTTTGAGCGTTATACAAATGCGTTACGTGACGAACACCCCAACCAAACGCGGCACATGCTTCATCATAATCGGCCGCCGTATGGGCGATCGACACGGGGCACAACGCCTGCACTTGCTTCACAAATTCTTCAGCACCTTCGGTTTCGGGAGCAATATCCACCACTTTGATGGCGCCGCCGCAGCCGTCGTACAGCTTCTTGAATTCTTCGGCATCGGGATTTCTCACGTAATCACCGTTTTGCGCGCCTTTTTTCGACATCGCAATATACGGGCCTTCCATATTAACACCGTGAATATACGCACCGGTCACGGTATCCCGCGAGGCGGCCACGTTGCGGAAAATGTTCTGCAATTCCTCAAAGGACAGCGTCATCGACGTGGGGCAGAACGACGTGACACCGCGTTGCACCAAACAGCGCGACATCGCTTCCAAAGCTTCGGGAGTCGCCTCACCCGTATCATATCCTGCACAGCCGTGAATATGCATATCGATAAGACCGGGCAGAACGGTATATCCTTCCAAATCCAATACGTCGTCACCCTCGCTGCGCGTATCTACCGCCGCAATGCGCTTACCCTCCACGGTGATATTAAGCTTTACCTCTTCGAATTGATCGTTATAAATCGTTGCATTTTTAAGAAGCATTTGTGTTTTCCCCTTTTAACCAAGCATAAATTTTAAACACGGCGCTGTGCCGCCAGCCATTCGATCACGTCGGTATCGCGGTAGGCGTTGATCCACGAGTTATGGTCCACACCGTCAAACACCGTGAATTCCGCGTGGCCGCCCGCACGCTTCACCGCTTCCACCATCATTTCGGAGTACACGAGCGGCACCACCGAATCCACTCCACCGTGGAACACGCGAAGCGACATTTCTTTTAACAAGCTGCACCGCCACGACATACCGCCGCCGCAGATGGGGGCCGCCGCCGCAAACAGTTCAGGATAGGCCGTAATAACCTCCCACGTGCCGAAGCCGCCCATACTGCAGCCCGTAACCGTGATGGCGTTACGGTCCACGTTGCATTCATCGGCTACCTGATCGATCAGCTCTTTTACCGCCAACGTTAAATTGGTCCACACGTATCCGTTCGGGCACAACGGCGAAACCGTAAGCACGCGCAAGCCGTGGTAATCGGCATCCTCTGTGAAAAAACGCGGAATACCGTAAAACTCTTTCAAGGCCGTGGGTTCCGTTCCGCGTTCGCCGGCACCGTGCAAAAACACGATAAGCGGCAACGCTTCTTTAGCAGGATCCCAATCCGTTGGTGCCGTAAACACATACGGCAACGGCGGAAATGCAGCGCTCGGCTGAAACTGCTTAAATTCGTTCATAATTATTCCTCCGAAGTCAAATTGCCGATAATATCGCTCCAGTTAACCGTGGTTTTTTGTATGGGCCTTGACGTGGTCGGCTCCACGTTGCTCACGTAAAGCTGCACCGTATCCCCCACTTTAATATTGCTGCCTGCAGGCGGGAAGCTCTTTTCCACGCTACCCTTTTCTTGTGAAGAAACGGTGAGCAGCAGGCTTTCGCCCACGTTATAGCCCAACGCCTCCAGATAAAGACGGGCGTGCTCTTCCTTCCAGCCGCTTACGTCGGGCATTTTATTGGATACGGGGCCGGCGCTGATGATCACTTCGATCTGCGTGCCGCGTTCCACCTTTTCGCCTGCTGCAGGGCTTTGCGAAATAATGCTGCCCTTCGGTGCGGTATCGCTGTATTCGTAGCCCTTGAGGACGGCTTTCATATCACCCGACATGGTTTTCTTTTGCACTACCGACCACGGTTGACCGATCAGTGTTTCCACGTCGAACAGCGCGTTGCCGGTAGGAACCGTAACAAAGGATTCCGTAGACGCCGTCGTTTTCATGGTAATATCGGCCTGCGTTGTCGTTACGGTGGGTTCACCGCCACCGATGAAGCCCAAACCACTGAGCGCGAACACCGCCAAAATTGCCAGCGCCAGCACCACGACGCCAAAGATCAGCCAAACGTACGGGAACTTTTTCTTCTTAGCCACAGGTTTTTCCTCCGTTTCACGCAGTGAAGCCACTGCTTGTGTTGCCGAAAGCTCATCAAACAGCTGCTGTGCCGTGGCGGTACGTTCTTCCACCGAAAGGCGCAACGCCTTTTGCAAGCTTTCTTTTATATAGGGGGGCATCGTATCGGTCACGTCGGGAGGTAAAATACGTGCGGTGTCCTTTTTGGAACGCTGCGTTGCCTCCATCGGCATATGCCCCGTTAGTGCAAACACCATCGATGCCGCCAAGCCGTACACATCCGCTGCTTGTGTGCAAACGGCCCCCTCCACATATTGCTCGGGAGCGGCGCATCCCGCCACACGGCCGGGTTTACCCACACCGCTTTGCGTGCGCACCTCGCTGATGGCAAAATTCTTAAGCCGCAAGCTGCCGTCGGCATCCACCAAAATATTCTTCGGTGACAGTGCCAGATGCAGCACACCCGTGGCGTGGATCGTGGAAACCGCTTCGATCAGCGGCAGGAACATACGGCGCACGTCTTCCGCCGCCAGCTTACCGCCGTTTGCAGCCACGTATTTTTCAAGGCTGGTACCCTCGCAATAGTCGGACACGCTGTAGGCGGTGCCGTTTTCTTCAAAAATATCGTAAGACGGTACCACTACCAGCACGTCACGCAAACGTGCTACGGCACGAGCCAGCGTTAAGAACTTGGCACGGCAAGCTTCAAACACGTCGGTTTGTCCTTCCACAGCCGTAACGGCGGTTTTTCCGGCCGTTCGAACCGCTAACCCTGCAGGGAAAAATTCGCGAATCGTTACACGGCCGTTATCTTGCGTATCAATACCGATATACACGGCACTGTCGCCGCCGATCTCCAACACACGCCCCACGAGATACCGCTCGTTCAGCACGGTGCGCAGCGGCAGATATTCGGGCGGATTGATGCCGCTTGACGGGTATCCGCAGTGGGCACATTTGCTATCGCCCTCCGAAAGAGGAAGCATACAGCCCATACACAGTTGTTCGGTGTTCATGGCGAACCCTCCTTATTCAATGGATTGTTTCAGCTTGAGTTGACGGATATCCTTGCCGTCACATACGATGGGTTGGAACGTCCCCGTAATGCGTGAGGCGATCTGCTCGCCGTAGCGCGTGGTGAGTTCCTTTTGATTTAAATTGGTGCTGATAATGGTCGGTTTGTCCGACAGCATCCGTTCATTGATAATGTTGTATAAAGCCGACGTGTAGAACGGGCTGGTAAATTCCGTACCCACGTCATCCAGAATGAGCAGATCGCAATCTGTCATAATATCCTCGCTGTTGCCTTCGGCGCGGCCGAAATGTTCTTTTTCAATGCGATGGAGCAGCTTTTGCACGGGGCCGTATACCACGGAATATCCGCGCGCCATCACCTCGCCTGCGATTGCCAGCGATAAATGCGTTTTGCCAACGCCCGTCGGCCCGCGAAGCAGCAGGCTTACGTCGCTGCCGTCGAACCCTTCGGCATACGCACGGCAATAGGCGATCACATCGCGCATACGGGCGCGAGGTGCAATGCCCGTGCGAGCATCGGGACGGTCGGAATAAAAGTCCAGCGAAAGTGTGTCGAACGACTGCGGCTTCATTCCCGACAGCTCCGACAGTGATTCACAAGACAATTCACGCAGCAGCGTTAAATAGCAATCACAATATTTGGTGCCGCAAATACCCGTATCCTCGCAGCGAGGGCATACGTATTGAGGTTCGAAGTTTGCAACGTCGGCGCCGTTTTCCTTCAGCAGCAGCGACATTTCCACCTGCAGGGCGAGGTTTTCTTTTTTGATGCATTCAACCTCGTCTTCGATATTGCCGCCTCTTAAAACAGCCGACACTACCTTACCTGCCGACTGTGCCATTTGCTGCTCGATCTCCGCCAAACGCGGAGCCTTTGCGATCATCGTTCGGCGCAGCTGTGTAGCCTTGGTTTGAGCGGCACTGCGGCGCTGCTCCAATATAGCTTTGGCTTGTTCATACAGTTCTTGAGTATATGCCACAGTTCTCACTCCTTACTCTTTTTCTTTTGATACACGGGTACGTACCGCGTCACCATTTCTTCGTATTCGCTGGGCTTTTCTTCGGCCGTTTCCACCGATTTTCCGCCGCTTAATGCTTCCACCTTTTCGGGGGTATCGGCTCCCTGCTCGCGCCAGTTTTCCAGCACGCGATCCATATACCGCACTTGGAATTTTCCCGTTTTCTGCCGACAAACGTCGTATGCCATACGCAACACGTCGTCGCCGATCTTCCAATCGTATATCCATTTCACCGAAGCATCGCGCACGGCGGCACCGCTCGGCAGCTTTTCAAGACCGCATACGTCGGTAATATGCGCGAGCGCGTGCTCTGTTTGCTCCAAATAGCACAAATGCTCCTCGGCAGCCGCCATGGTAACAAGTCCTTTATCGGCCCAATCCAGCGCCACCTTTTCGATATACCGCATCGAGGCTCGCTCCGCCGAAACGGCGTAGCCCACCACCAAAAGCAGCACCTCAACCGGCATACCGGCGGTATCGAATAAGTACAACAGCGTTTCCATATCTCCCGGCGAGAGAGGGCGGCCGATGCGAACGCTCACCTCGTCCAGCAAATACGCAAACTCGCTGCAGTTTTGCCTGCGAGCAATTACCTCGGGCATTTGCGGCTTCACCGCTTGCGGGCGAGCCACCTTCGGCGTTGTTTGCTGCACGGCAGCCTGCGGCACCTGCACCGATTGTGTGGGAACTGTCGGTGCTTCATCGGAAATCAGCACACCGGCATCCACCCAATAACGCAGCGCATCACGGCAATCGGCGGCCGACGCCCCCACGGCCTGCGAGCAGGCTTCGTCTTCGTATCGGCCTTCGTGGCGAGATAGCCACAACAGCACTTTTAATTGCACGGCACCTGCCAATCGCAGGTGCTTATCGGCCACGTCTTCGGGCACAACGAACACCCGTCTGAGAAGCGTTGCGTTCCAACTGTATTCTGCCAAGGCATATCCCCCCATCTTATTTTATGGTTACATTATATACCGCCTTCGACCTGAAACGCAAGACCTTTTTCTATTTTGCTCTATTTCTCCAAATTTTTCAGTTGATTTTTTAAAAAATTTGTGCTATTGTATACTTGCTTAGTAAAGGAGGTGCTGACTAATGGCTTATAAAATTACTGACGAGTGCATCGCTTGCGGTGCTTGCGCTGGCGGTTGCCCCGTAGAAGCGATCGCTGAAGGTGATGGCAAGTACGAAATCAATGCAGATGCTTGCATCGATTGCGGCGCTTGTGCCGATACCTGCCCCATGGGCGCTATCGTTGAGGCGTAATTTATGCTGTACTCGCAAGGGCTGTCGTGAACAACAATCGTTTACGGCAGCCTTTTGTCATAGATTTCTTGCAGGAAGGAGTGGGGGCATTGCCTACCGAACAACTCGACGGCGGCCGCGTGATCGACGTTACCGAGGATCACACCTTTGGAACCGATGCATTGCTGCTGGCAGATTTTGCCGAAGCGCGCCCACGTGAGCGTGTGTGCGATCTCGGCACGGGCTGCGGTATCTTACCGTTGCTTTTGCACCGCTCCTCCCCTGCTCCCACCATCGACGCCGTGGAGCTGAACGAAGACGCGGCGGCGCTGGCCAAGCATAACGTAGAAAAAAACGGATTGCAAGACGTCATCACCGTTCACTGTGCCGATTGGCGTTCGCTCTCCTTGCCCATCGGCGGATTCGACCGTGTGATTTGTAATCCGCCGTATTTCCCCGAACACAGCGGCAAAGCGCCGCTCTCCCCCGCTCGCCGTTTGGCGCGGCAGGAGCAAGGGAACACGTTAAACGACGTAACGGCCGCTGCTGCGCGGCTGCTCAAAAACGGCGGTCATTTCACGTTTTGTCATCGACCCGAACGGCTGGCCGATATTTTTGCCGCCTTGCGTGCACACGGATTGGAGCCTAAACGCTTGCAGCTGGTGCACACACGCGCCGAGCTGCCGCCGTTTTTATGCCTGTGCGATGCCGTGCGGCAGGGAAAGCCTGCGCTTGCGGTGTTGCCGCCAAAGATCTTGGAAAGTGAGGTGACGGTATGTCGGGAACCCTAACACTGGTGGGGACCCCCATCGGTAATTTATCCGACTTATCTCCCCGTGCCTTAGAGGCGCTGAACGCCTGCGATTTCATCGCAGCCGAGGACACACGCGTATCGCTTAATTTGCTCAATCATTTCGGTATTCGCAAACCGTTGGTGAGCTATTTTGAACACAACAAGCGTGAGCGCGGCGAAATGATCTGCCGCAAGCTGGAGGAAGGTGAAAACGCCGTATTAGTAACGGACGCAGGTATGCCTGCCATTTCCGATCCCGGCGAAGAGCTGGTAGCGCAGTGCCACGAACGTGGGATTCCCGTAACGGTAGTGCCGGGGCCGAGCGCCGTGGTAACGGCGCTGGCAATTTCGGGAATGCCGAGCGGCCGCTTTACCTTCGAAGGCTTTTTGAGCATGAACCGCCGCAGTCGCAAGGAGCATCTGCAATCGCTCGTAAACGAGCCACGCACGATGATCTTTTACGAGGCGCCGCATAAATTGGCTTCCACGCTGGAGGATCTGCTTCAAACGCTGGGAGATCGCCGCATTTGCTTGGTGCGCGAGCTTACCAAGCTGCACGAGGAGGTTATCCCCACCACGCTGTCCGAGGCTGCCGTGCGCTACCGAAACGAACCTGCTCGCGGTGAATTCGTGTTAATTTTGGAAGGCCACACCGCCAAAGAAGAAACACCTTCCACGCCCGAGGATGGCCTCCGATTGGCCAAGGCGTATATGGAGGACGAAGGCTTGTCCCCCTCCGAGGCTGCCCGCCGCGCCGCCGCCGAATGCGGACTCAAAAAAGGCGATATTTACCGCTTGCTTACCCGTAAGGAGGATGCTGAATGATTCCGATGATGTTTGAAGGTCTTTTGAAGCCCGGCACGCTGGTGGCCATTGCGTTGGCTGTTATCATTGCCGTCTACTTGTACATTTTGGAGAAAAAAAGCAAAAGCGACCGTGCGGCCGCTTTGTGCAAACAATATGCGGTGATGACCGAAGCTCTGCTCGCCTCGGTTCCCGATGAAGAATTAGTGCAAGCGATAGTTGCCAACGTGATAAACAAGCAAGACAAACGCCGTCCCAACCCCGCCGCACAGCTGCCGCTCCTCTCCCGCGGGAGAGCTGCCGTATACAGCGTATGGGCATTGTGCAACGAGATGGAAGCACAAAGCTTTGATGCGATTATGCAATCGTCATCGCGCTGCTTTGCCGAATCCGCCGTAGACGGGTTCGAGCGCATTGGTGCCGGCAACTCTGCCGCCGCACTGCGCGTGGCACTGCGCACCGCCGAAGAACCCAAGGAAGAACAACTGTGGGCTGCGGTTACCACCGTGCTGCAGGAGGCCATCGCCTCGGAAAAACCGCTTGCACTGTGCATTCAATACATTCGTGAAAATACCGACGAATTTATAGACTGATCACATAGCCACGTACAAGAGCGCTAACACCAGTTCGAGCGGCGCTCCGTTTTTGGCCAAGATTACGGCGAGCAACAGCACCAGCGTTTGCTCGCCGTCTCCTTGTAATAACGCGGCCAAGCCACCAAGATCCGCTTTAGGCGGCGGTGCTTCGGGGGCGCGCATCGGCTGCTCGCGTACCAAGCGGCGAGAATGCTCCTGCATACGCTGCACCCGTTCGGCGGCCTCTTGTTGCATACGCATCACGTTTCCGTCGCTCGTCATAGTCCCAACCCTCCCTGCAACAGCGGTAACAGCTTGATCAGCTGTAAAAGCTTAATGGATTCATCCAGCCGCTTTTCACGGCCGTTATGCAAATACGGGCGCAGCGCTTTGAGCAACGCGGTGTTTTGGTCGTCGTTGCCGAGAGAACCGAGAAGAGGCATTAAATTCATTAGGTTCGGCAGCGCAGCCGCGGTATCTTCGGGCTGCGGAGACTTCTCCTCCCCCGTAAGCCCCGAAAGCCCCAAGGCCGCTGCCGTGCTGCGCAGCTTTTCCATACCGTC
>JAZQTE010000332.1:0-2401 GCA_045630505.1 Acutalibacteraceae bacterium
CGGCGATTTCACTTATCATTTGTTAAACCAACTTTTGATTTTCACAAGAATGGAGGGCTTTTTCACAAAGTTCCACATATTATCATAATTGATAGGAGTACCTTCGTTGAGATATAAAAGGGCGGCTTGCTCAATTTTTTCTTTGTCAATCAAGCCATCGTTAGCCAACGAAAAATAATAATCAAGATAAAACATATCTCCCCAGATGGCCATTTCAAAATCTCCGGGGTCACCATGGGCAAGTGCCAACTTATACATCAAGGCGCATAACTCTTCCAAGGTGTAGAGTTCTTTATCGTAGGCTTCTTTCAGGAAAGAGCGCAACTTGTCGCAAACAACTTTTTCGTCAAAAGGTTTCTCTAAACAATAATTATGTAAGTAGGAGATGATTTGATTTGTATTAGAGCCACAGGTCGATAAGTTCAATACAATGTCGCTTAACGGATCTTCGGTTTTCAGATAAGAATCCAACCAACTATCAAAGGCATCATCAATTCCGTTCATCAGTAAGAGTTTATGATAATATGCTTCTTCGCGATTCATTGTATCACCACCTTGTGATGATATTATACCATAAATGAAAAATCATTTCAACGCATACATAAAACAAAAAATACCCACTCACTATGAGCGGGCAAAAAAATAAAATGTCAATGAAAAAGCCGAGCAGAGGAGTCTGCTCGGCTGAAAGGATTTTATACTTTTTGTTTCATCAAACCGTGTTTGTTGCAATAGAGGTACAGAAAACCGCTGCCGCGAAAATTTAGTCTTGTTTCGGCATTGCCTTCGGGATAGAATTTCACAAACTGCACTCTGTCGCCGGTCAGGTATGCAACAAAGGAAATGTAATGCTTTTTGGTCATATCGTGATGAACCGTGATAAAGTGTTCATCTTCTACTTTTTGGATGGTGATACGGTGCGCATCGTCGGCATCTTCCGCCTCAAGAGGGGGCAAGGTGATGCCGTGGCAACTAACAACCGCATCGCCCACCGAACGAACAATATTATGGCAAATAGGGCAAACGTAAAACTTGGAGCGCAAAATATTGGACGATACGTTTTTGTTGATAACGGGTTCGCCGGCCATCAGTTCCATTACCGAGACGGAAAGTGCTTGGCAGAGCGGCTCGATCAAGCTGATATCGGGCAGCCCCTTTGCAGTTTCCCATTTCGATACGGCTTTGCTACTCACACCCAACCTATCTGCAAGTTCCGTTTGAGTCAGTCCCTTTTTCTCCCGTAAGTTTTTTATCGTTATACCGGTTACGTAGGTATCCATTTACTCACATCCTTTGCATAATTATTATACTACGGAAAACTAAATATCACAACCTACGCTGCGTTGAAAAGCGCCCTGCCAAAGAATGATCTATTCGACAAATACGAATTTATGGAACTGATTATACCACCGGCGCAACAACTTTTCAACGCAAACAAAAATAACCACTCAAATTGAGCGGTCAAAAAAATAAAACTTGACGAACCAGTGGTGGAGATAAGCTGTTTTGGTACAGGGAGGTAGATTGTTATCGTCTATGAGTTTCGGTACAGCGAATACGGGCGGATGAATCCCTCACCCCTAAAAACGCGCACACCGGCGCGTTTTTTTAACGGGGTGCTTCGATCCCGCTTATCAATTCAAAGAAAAAAAGAACGGCCACGGTTGTGGTCGTTCTTTTTTTGGTGGAGGTAAGCTGTTTTGTGCAGAGCGGCAGATTGTTCTCGTCTATGAGTTTCGGTACAGCGAATACGGGCGGATGAACCCCACGCCCTAAAAACGTGCCACCGGCACGTTTTCTTAACGGGCTTTCGATCCCGCTTATCTTTTCTAAAAAAGAAAACAGCGACCACGGATGTGGTCACTGTTTTCTTGGTGGAGATAAGCGGGATCGCTCCGCTGACCTCTTGAATGCCATTCAAGCGCTCTCCCAGCTGAGCTATACCCCCATTTGTTCGGAACGAATTGTATCATACCAAACTTTGACGAAAAAGTCAATACCTTTTTTAAAAAATATATGACGATACCGGTGGGAGAGGGCAACCCCTCCGTCTGCGGTGTCCGAAATTTGCTTTCCTCGCTTTCGTTCGGGACAAAGGCCCTCTCCGAGAGGGGGGCTCCCGACGGAGTCGGGTGGGGGAGTCTGCGCGAGTTGTAAGGCTGAACGACACAGCGGTATACGCAGAAGCAACAACGGCTCGTCAGGCTCCCTCCGCCTCGCATACGCTCGGCACCTCCCTTCCGAGGGAGGCTGGGGCAGCAAACGGATAGGCTATGTGGGGCACCGCAAACGGATAGGCTTTGCGGGGCGTCTTGGGAGCCGCCCCCTACACACGAAGAATTTAATTTATGCGAAAAATAACGGGAGGCGAAACGCCGTCCCTACGGTGCTGATTAGGGGG
>JAZQTE010000333.1:0-25915 GCA_045630505.1 Acutalibacteraceae bacterium
GGTTCAGCAGCCAGAATGTCCAGCTTGGTCTTGAAAGAGCCGGTGATGATCCAGTACAGAGGGAAGGTAAACAGCACCGCAATGATGCAAACCACCACAGTGGAGGCGATAAAGTAAGCTTTTTCGAGCTTCTTGTTTCCATCCAGACGAATCGGATTGTTCATATCGGCACCTCCTTATTTCACTTGCGAAGCAATCATATAGGATTGCTTGTTATGCTTGCAAACGCTTTCGGCGTCAACGCCCAGCTCGCGGGCAATGATCTCGATCACCTTCGGGCCGCAGAAGCCGCCTTGGCAACGCCCCATACCTGCACGCACACGGCGCTTGATCGCGTCCATCGAACGGGCAGGGATCACCGAATGAATGGCATCGACGATCTGCCCTTCGGTAACGGTTTCGCAACGGCAGATCACGTTGCCGTACAAGGGATTCTCACGAATAAGCTCGTCTTGCTCGGCACGGGAAAGTTCTCTGAACAGCGGAATGCCGCGGCGTTTGGTGATAAAATTCTCCTTGAACGTGAGCGACAAGCCAATACCCTTGAGCATTTCGGCAACATACGAGCCAATGGAAACCGACGCCGTGAGCCCCGTAGAACGCACGCCCGACAGATTGACGTAGTTGGCAATATCGTCGTACACGTCGATATTCAAGCCTTCGGGGTTGCGGTTGGCACGCAAGCCGCAATACTGAGTAATGGTATCACGCAGCAACACACCGGGGATAAGCTTTTCCACGTCAGCCTTAATGGAAGCCAAGCCTTCGGCGGTAACAGATTTGTCTGTTTTATCCGTAAGATCCTCCGCCGTGGGGCCCACCAGCATATTGCCGTGAATGGTGGGGCACATCAGCTTACCCTTGGTAAGCTTCGTGGGAATGGGCAGCACAATGTGATTCACCTTGCACGCCGTATTGTTATCCAGAATATAGAACTGGCCCTTGCGGGGGTTCACGTAGTAATCATCCTTGCCCACCATGGCGGCAATCTCGTCGCAATACAGACCTGCGGCATTAACAACGTATTTCGCTTGAATATCGCCACCCGTCGTATGTACCACCGTGATAGCGCCGTCGGCCATCTCCATACCCGTAACCTGCGTGTTCAAAAGGAAACGGGCACCGTTCATCACAGCGTTTTCCGCCATGGCTACCACCAGCAGGAACGGATCGATAATGCTTTCACGCGGGATATACAAGCCGCCCAGCACGTCTTTCGAAAGCTCGGGCTCCATTTCCAGCAATTGCTCGCGGGAACGATATTCCACGTCGTGCACCTTGTTTTTAAAGGCTTTTTCCTTGATCGACGGCAGCTTTTCCAGCTGTTCCTCGTTAATGGCAGGCAAAATAGCGCCAATGCGAGAAAACGGAATGTCTAAATCCTTGCACAACGTATCGTACATCGGGTTAGCCGCCACCACAAGCTGGGATTCCAGCGTACCCGGGGCTGCATCATAGCCCGTGTGAATGATCGCGCTGTTGCTCTTGGAGCAATCGCCGCCCACGTCTTCGTTCTTGTCTACGCAGATAACGTCCACGTTATACTTGGACAGTTCGCGAGTGATGGCCGTACCTACAGCACCGGCACCGATCACCAAAACATCTGTTTGTAACATAGATACCCTCCTATCGGTTTTTTACCCCGTCATTATACCACACAATTCAAAATTTTTCAACACATCCACAAAATAAAGATTGAAAAATTTTTGGAAATCCGCTATACTAATAAGGAAAAGAGGGATACCTATGCTCACAAGTGCACGACAACAGTTAATCGAAGAATTGATCGAGAAAAACGGCGAAGTTATCATCAGCGTTTTGGCAAAAGAGCTGGGCGTTTCGGTGGAAACGGTGCGCCGCGATATCAATGCGCTGAGCGAAGCGGGGCGCCTTGTGAAGGTGCACGGCGGCGCCGTGAGCGCCAACCGTCCCGTGGCCGAATCGCGCTACGAAAAACGGCGATTAGAGGGCAGCCAAGAGAAGGAACAGCTGGGAGCCGCAGCGGTAGCACGCATTGACGAGCAAGACGTGATTGCCATTTCGGCAGGCTCCACGTTGGAAAGCGTTGCCCGACATATCGTAAATAAACCGAATGTGACCGTGGTCACCAATTCCACGGGGGTAGCATCATCGGTGCAAACGTCGTGTCGTTGCGTGCTGCTCGGTGGGCAGCTCCATCCCGAAGAAGGCTACACGTTCGGCCCTGTCACCGCCGATCAACTGGCAAACTTCCATACCGATAAAGCCTTCGTGAGTGCCACGGCCGTCACTGCCGAGGGGCTTATGACCACCAGCATCGAAGAAGGCGATCTGCAACGAAAAATGATGGAAAACGCTGCACGCGTAATCTTGGTGGTGCAAAGCACAAAGCTCGGCGCCCGTTCGGTGTATCGTTACGCTGATTTAGAACTCGTTGACGAGATCATCACCGACCGTCAAAAAGCCCTCCCCCCCGATTTGGAAAAAGCCATCGAGAAACTGGGCATCACCCTTCATCGCGTATAAAAAGAAGCCTTGGCAACCGCCAAGGCTTTTCTTTTTATAAATATCCTTTTGCCAGCAGTAGGTTTCCATACTGCTGTTCTTCACCGGTTTGAATGATCGCATAGGCACGCTTGGCAGCATCATAAAACTCCTGCCGTCCAAACTTCCCCAACGTGATACCCACGTATTCTTCGGCAATAGTCTTTTCAAAATCGCCCCATACCGACGGTATAGGCGTACCGCGTTTTTTGTCGCTTTCGGTCAAATCCATCACGATTACGGGTTCCTCCGTGTATTCCACATCCAACGGGAACAGCGGCAAAATGGCCTCCAACAACGCATTGGTACTCACACCGGGACAATGGATCACGTGGCCTACCACCGTATCCTTGGCATACGCTTCGGCAGGAAAGTTACCGTCTGCCAACACCAGCACATCGCTATGCCCCATATCGCACAAGACCTTCAGTACATCCCCCGTAAGAAGTTTACTAATGTTATTCAGCATAACCATTCCTCCTTTTTAGGATAAATAGAACGACCGATACCACTCGGCAAAGCGGCGCAAACCCGTTCGCAAATCCGTAGACGGTTTGAATCCGAAATCTTCTTCCAACGCACTTACATCCGCATACGTAACAGGAACATCACCTGCTTGCATCGGCACAAGCTTTTTATGCGCTTCAAAATCGTAATCCGAAGGTAACACGCCGGCTCGAATAAGTTCTTGCTGCAAAATATCCACAAAGTCCAAAAGATTTTCGGGAGAATTGTTCCCAATGTTATATATCTTATACGGCGGAATCGGCAATCCGTCTTCGCCTTTTTTCTTTTCGGGTGCACACGACATAACGCGTTTTACACCTTCTACGATATCATCAACGTAGGTAAAATCGCGCTTACAGTTACCGTAGTTGAAAATTTCAATCGTTTCACCGTTGCGCAACTTGTCAGTAAACCCAAAATACGCCATATCCGGGCGTCCTGCCGGCCCGTACACGGTAAAGAATCGAAGGCCCGTACAAGGAATATTGTACAGTTTTGCATAGGCGTGAGCCATCAGTTCGTTAGATTTCTTGGTTGCCGCATACAACGAAACGGGATTGTCCACCTTGTCTCCGGTAGAGTACGGCACCTTTTTATTCGTACCGTATACGCTGGAACTGGATGCATACACCAAGTGCTCTACGGGATAAACACGGCAGGTTTCCAGCAAATTATAAAAACCAAGAATATTGCTGTGAATATAAGCGTCAGGATTGGTGATGGAATAGCGAACACCGGCTTGCGCTGCCAAATTCACAACAACCGAAAATTCATAGTTGTCAAACAGCTCTGCCAACAACGCTTCGTCTGCCAAATCGCCTTTTACGAAACGCCATTCGATACTCGGCTTTTTTGCAACAAGTTTCTCGATTTCGGACAAACGATACTCTTTCAAGGAAACATCGTAGTAATCGTTCATATTATCAAGGCCAACAATCGTCACCTTATCCAGCGTCCTTGCCAATTCCATCACCAGATTGGCACCGACAAAGCCCGCTGCTCCCGTGACAAGTATCGGTTTCCCGTTCAATTGGATATTTTCTTGTAACATAATATCACCACACCAATTTGCAATCCCACACGTCTACGGGATTATCTTGGAACACCTTTTTCAGGCGCTTATGTACGTCGTCCTTGCAAACACCTTTTTTCAAAATCGCTTGCAAGAAGCCGCCGCCGCCTGCACCACAGATCATTTTACCGTCGATCAAATCGTCAATGCTGCTGAAGATCTGATCGATCAACGTGTTGGTGCTGCCGCTGTCTACCATATTCGACAGTTCCCAATGGCGGTTCATCAGCCGCGCAAACTCATCCACGTTGCCGCGTTCCAGTTCAAACCGCATCAGCACCGCCATTTTTTGCACCTCGTTGAGCGCATACAACGAATCGGGCTCGTTGCCCACGTAGCGTCCCACCACGTCACGCAGCAAGTTGCGTGCCAAGCGACGCTGCCCCGTATAGATAAGCACGAAGCGTTCGTCCAACTCCTGCTTGGTTTCTTCCGAAAGCTCCACGTGCTGCACCTTCATTTGCTGATACAGCGCAGGGCGGCTGGTGATATATTTCACACCGTCGGTCACGCCGCCCACTTGGTCTTGCCAACCGCCGCCCGTGGACATAATTTGCTCCATACACAGCACGTGGCCGTAAAGATCGTCTTCCGTGTGCGGAATTCCCATAAATTCGAATACCGCTTTCACACACGCCGCAGACAAAATCGAGCTGGTCCCAAGACCGCTGCCCTTAGGCACGTTGGTAACTTCGCTGTTCATCACAAAGCCGCCGCCCAAACGGGTAAGGATCTCTTTCAAATTCCCGCCCTCTTTAGGCAAGATGCCGCACGCCAGCAAACACGCTTTTTGCAGGGCGAACGGATCGTACGGGTCGCCCGTACGTTGCAAAGGCTCAATGGTATCAAACTCGCCGTGCACGTCCATATCGCGGCTGTCGAACACGATTTTGAGTTCGTCAATGCGTTCCATCGTCACCGCAACGGGCTTATCGCCACCCAGCAAGATGGCTGCATTCAGCACGGTACCGCCGTTTTCAATGCAGTACGGCGGCGTATCCGACCAACCGCCGCCCCAGTTTACGCGAAGCGGCAATTTCACGGTATGCTTGTCCGTCACGATACGGCAGGTATCGTTGTATTGCAGATTGTCCAGTGTTGATTTCAAAATGGCACTTTGAATGGTCTTAAAGCATTCTGCCACGTATTTGTCGCCCTCGGTGCCGCCAAGTGCCATACCAATATAGTAATTGAGGCGCATTGCTTCGCCAAACTCAACGTTTTGCAAGCGCTTCTCCAGCCATTGCTTTTGAATGGATGTGAGTCGGTCGGCATGCAGCATTCCCTTGGCTTCACGCGCGGGCTTGCCGGCGCGAATGTGTTTAACAACACCGTCCATACGCACCAGCTCTTGCATTCTTTTGTTCCACGCAATAATGGCGTCGGCATCGGCATCGTTAAAGCCGGCACACAGCGATTTACGTGCAGCGGCTTTCCACGCTGCCAAGTCCCCTGCACCGTGCGCTAATGCATACACGTTCAGTGCGGCAGCCACTGCTTCCTGCACCGTATCACACACGGGATACAAATTCGCCGTCCACAGCGTGTGATTATCGTTATCCCACAGCTCTTCGACACCGATAAATTCCGTAAGCGGCTTGCCGAACAAATTACCCTCTTTGGGATTATCGTTCGTTCCGTAAATGCGCGCCACGAACTTGCCGTCTTTCTGTTTCAGCCCGTGCAGCACCACGTTGGACGGAATGGTTTCGTTGTGAATATCAATGTACGACAGCACCACGTTATCCCCCACGGTGGCACCGTGGTGCACGTAGGAAACCTCCAAATAAACGTTTTCACCCACGGCAGCACGGTCGGAAAGCACACTGTTATACCCTGCCGTGGCTTTACTGATGCTGCTGTTAATATGGTTCTTCCAGCCCAAATCACTGTACGCTTCCACACCGCCGTTCATCAGCGCCAAGATCTCGCGCGTGGTACCGAAATGAATGAATTTGGCAGGCGCTAAACGCAACAGTTTCATACGGTACGGGCGAAGCACACGCCACACGTCGGTGCGAGCGGCCTTTAATTCATCGCAGTAATCGCCCTCGGGCTTCTCGTTATAAAATTGCTCCAAGGTAGAATCCGTTGCCAGCGGATACAGAAAATCTCCGTACAGCGACAAACGCACCGTTTCGTTCACCAAGGCGTCGTATCGCTCATTGGTATCGATCAAGCTATACAGCGAGCGCAGCATATCGGCCGAGAAGATCACGGCACCCGTATCGATATCCACACAGCCCTGCGCATTGACAGCACCGCGTTCGGTAAGCGATTCCACCGTTTGCTTGTGCAAAAATTCACGCACGTTACCGTCTTCCCCACCATTGAATACCCCGTGGTTTTTGCCGGTTTGTACGTCTTCCTTGAAAGAAATGGCCGCCGCACCAACGCCGCTGTAGTCGATCTGCAGCGGATTGAACAGGAGCAGCACGTCGCCCGACAGCAACAGCATTCCTTCGCGAATGCGGGCAGGCACGGAGCTCATACCGATCAGCAGTTCGTCAAACAGCGTGGATGCTCGCCCGTTCGGCAGCTCGTGCGGCACGGGAGAAAACAGCTTGCCGAGCGCACTGTACTGCGGCACACGCTTGCTGTCGCCGCCCGAATGGATCACCAAAATACGCAGCCCTCCGAAATCGGCACTGCCTATCTCGCTCGCCAAATAGCGCAACACGCCTAGCGTCGCACCGCCGCTACCCACGCGTTTGCCGTCACGATCGGGAACAACCGCAAATTTCGTGTGCAAAGGCAAAAATCCCGCCGCACGGCGTTCTTCGATCTGCGCGCGAAAGCCTGCCGCTTGCTGCTCGTTAGAAGCCGTAAGCACCACGTAATCCCAACACGCAAACGCTTCCTTCGTGAGCGAACGACAATAATCGTCCCACGTGTCCATATACGATTGTGATAAAAACAACGACGTTAAGTTGGTCATACCATACACCTTTTTATTTCAATATTTCTACTTGAGATATATCTAACATTTCCGACAAAACACGGTCGGATTCCGGCAAGCGATTTCCGTCCATTCCACCGGCAGGAGTGAATGTCATCTCGCCAAAGTATACCTTATCATCCACCGCATAAAAATCCATTCGCACAAACGGAAACGGCTTGGCCAAAATTTCTGCATATCTGAACAAGTCATCTACACACGCCGGCTTTTCGATGTAAAAATCTTCCGGCGCCGCCAAACCGTCACGAGTAAGACGGTGTAAGTTCCACTCCTTATCATAAAAATAAAATTTCGGATGCCCACCGTTTTCTCTTCCAACACACAACAACAGAAATGCGGCTTTCCCGTTTATACAGTACAATTTATAATCGGTTGGTAAAAAGCCTTTTCCATCATTGAGGTATTTTTCGCAAATGATTTTCTTTGGCGCATATTTGTATTGCATCTCTGAATGCGGCAACCAAAATTTGACTTTTCCCCATTTTTTAAGTTGCTTGATCGTTTCTTCCTTATTCAACTTGCTTTTGTCATCGCAAATGATATTCATCCCTGCGCCAAAATTCCATTTGAGAGCAAATTGTTCAGGCAGTTCCTCCCACGGAATATCTTCTGCGCGATCCCACACACCAATGAGCTCGTTGAGAATTTCTTCACAACCGCAAGCTTTAACATACTCTCGAACTGCATACTTATCGGCGCATTGGATCACCAACGGATTATGGATATAGTTATTAAGTTTTAGCCACAAGTTTTTCTCATTAAACGTAACCGGATTTTTAAGATCCAACGGTTTTCCAAAAGCATATTTATACCGCATCTTGGTATTTAACGTGGGAGATATCATCGTTGCGATATGAAAACGCTTGTTCCAAATCTTACTCAAAGTTGTTCGTAAGCTCACCGTTTTACACCCCTTAATCTCGTTTTTCGCGCAAGCGTCTGACGGCGCGAGAAATTACCCAATTATTCGTTTCTACAGCATGATTATGATAAACAAAATTATCGTTCACCGTCTGTTTGAAAAATGCCGTTTTCACAATCGTTTTGATATAGTCTTTTACCCCTTTAACGACCGTGAGCCCGCACGTGTTAAAAATATACTGTTTAAATGCGCCTCTATACAAATCAAGGCAAAAACGATCGACGGTTTCAACGAGTTGATCCTTGTTTTCTTCTTTCAAAACATCACAATAGCCGTTCAATTCTTTTTCGTATTCTTCGTCGTTTTCATTTAATAACAATCGGTTATTTTCAACCTTAACAGGAATCACTTCATAAGCTATTTCTGCACCTTCTATGCGCAAACCGACCATCATTGTTTTTAAATCTACAAAAGATTGCTTGCGTCGCTGCCACAAGAAGTTTCCCAGGCTATAGAAAATCAAACCGTCGCCATAACGTTCCCACCCTTGTACTACGTGTGGGTGATGACCAATTACCACATCTACACCGAAATCAATAAAATTCCGATACGCATCCATCCACTCAGGCATCGGGATATGTAGATTTTCCAATCCGCCGTGCGCTAATAGGACAATCTTATCGCAAACCTTTTTATATTTTCGAATTTGAAGCAGCAACTCTCGTGAAAACAAATGGGCATGGCCGCAACGCTTTTGCGCATCCGCTGTACCAAAACTGTTTTCAGCCGCTGAAAATAATGCGACCGTTACTCCGTCAGCATTGAAAACATAGGGTTCATAGGCGTTCTTTTCACCACAGCTTGCACCGATAACCGAACCGCCCATCGACTCCAGGTTTCGCACGGTTGTATTCAGCGCTTTTTCGCCGAAATCCAAGATATGATTGTTCGCCAAACCAAACACGTCAAACCCCAGCTGCTTCACAACCGTATAGCTTTCATCACTTTGCAACAACAGCGGTCCTGCCTTTGGAGCGGGAGAACTTTTCTCAATATCCCCCGCTGCCCCCTCAAAGTTGCATACACGAATATCATATTCTTTAAACTTTTCGACGATCTCCGGTGACAATGCAAGCTGTCCATCACCTTGTACAGCAACATCGCCAACAAATAACATGTTAAGCATTTTCTTTCTTCTTTCGTTTTACAAAGTTTTTCAATTCTTCAATACTGATTTTCCAAGAACGGAAATATAACCCAATAAACGAACGCGTTTCTTTAAAAAAGGCCGGTGCAATGAACGCCGTGGTGATTTGTGAAATTAACGTCGCGAAAGCCGCACCATTCATACCAAACAAAGGAATAAGAATACTGTTCAACAGAATGTTAACAATAGAAGAAATGAACACATAATACTTTGAATATTTGTTAAGGTTTTCTGCCAAAATCCACGTACTACCGCGCGCTGAACCAATCATGGCAAAGCCCGTACTCCACATCAATATTGTAAGCGGCACATATGCTACCATATACTCTTGACCGTATAGTATGAAAATGGCCAATTTTCCGAAAATCAACAACGCAATGCACACTATCACACTCATTGCCGAAACGCCGCAAAGCAACAGTGAAAGTAATCTGGTGTATTCTTTTTCGTCTTTTCCCTTTTTCTCCAAAATCAGCACTTTGGCGGAATTGATGATAGCCGTAGGAACAAACTCCCACAAAGTTGCAATCATCGTTGCCGCCGTATAATATCCCACGGCTTTTGAATCCATCATGGAACCCAGCATTATTTTATCCACTTGTGTATACAAAGCGATCGCAATGCCCGAAAGAATAAAATGATAGCTTTGCTTAAAGATTCTTTGGGCGGTATTAAATTTAAAAGTTAATTTTGTACGATACCGTTTTAAAAAGAAAATAACAACAACCGCACTACTGACCAAATATTCTACGCAGGAAGATGCCGCAAACCATTCAACTCCCACTCCGTTTGCCAAGAGTGCAATACGCCATATACACACGAAGGTGTATCCCACCATAGAAGCAATCGATATGAATTTGTATTCCAGTTTTGCTTGAAACCAATAAGAAACTGCTTCAAACGCACGAAGAACAAGCGCAAACGACTGTAAAAAAGTGACAATATACAACGTGGTGTTTCCCGGCTCGATAACACGCAACAAGCCGGCGATCATCCCCATACACACCATTGAGGAGATCAACCGCATTACAAAAGCAGTACCAATAATCTCGCCGCGCTCATCCGGCTTTTGAATGAGTTCCTTAACAACGACACCGTTCATACCCAAAGTGGAAAAACTCACAAACAGCGAAACCATCGACTGCCCGTAGCCAATCAATCCGTAATTAGACGGGCCTAAATACCTTGCGGTGATAGCACCAACCACAAGGGATAACAGCATCGTATAAATTTGATTGGCAACTTGCCAACCGGTACTCCCCAAAAATCGCCCAAGCGAATTTTTTTTCAACAAAACGACACCTTCTATCCCTTTATCTCTTACCCAAAATTACGTGCTTAATATACAGCTTCGTTCTATCCCATAAAGACATATGGAATTTATCGCCATACTTTTTAAGTATCGCTTTATCTGCTTCCAAATGCTCAAATACGCACGTGTGACCTTCTTCAAAAACGGCATCATACGCATGATTATTCCCACTGTGTGTGCCCGAACCGTCTGTTCCGATATTCTGAATTCGGGAATACTTCGGAAACACGGTATACATTTCCAGCTTGTTTTGCTGATAGCACCAACGGATAGCCCAAGAACTGATAAAGCCTTTCATTTGAGAATCCAACATTCCCGGCATATCGTTACCGGAAACGGTAAACTTCCGTCTCATAAACGGATTGATCTTGAACCACTTGTAGTCTTTAACGTCCCAGTCGACTAAGTCCCAACGATCTTTCCACGTAGCCCATCCCCAACTGCAGCCACGATATCCCATATACACGTCGTGCGGGTAGTCTAACGTTGCCGGATCAAAAAAGCTGTATCCGCTGATCGACCAGATCTTTGGATTATCCTTGTAGAACGCCAACGCTCCGTTCATATATTCTAAAAAATCGGTAGTGGTAAGCAAATCATCTTCCATAACGATAGCGCTGCCATGGTGGGTAATGATCTCAGTAACACCGTCGATCACCGACGCGGCAAGGCCTTTATTCTTTTCGGCAAAACGAAGTTCCACTTTTTTAAACGATGCTGTCTTCGCAAACTCCGTTACCAATTCTCGGACACGTTCTACCGAAGCAACGTCTTTTTCTTTCTTGGCACCGTCAGCAAAAATATATAACACGCTTTCCGCCGCTAAACGATTTTTGCTGAGAGCTTCCAACGTTTTTTGGGTATGTTCGTATCGGTTATATACAAACAGAATAATCGGTGCATACATAAACGCAAACTCCTTACTGCTTGTGAATTCAAAATCACTCTGCTTCTTGTCGTTCACGATCAGCCGTCACGAAAAGGAACAACGGAATAGCAAAGCCTAATTCAAACGACCAAAAAGTGGGGTTTAAAATCTGTAGAATAATAACCATAGCGAAAGACAAAACGGCAACGTATCCGACCACGGTTCTTTGGGATAATGTACGATACCATTTCCAAAGGCAACCGCCTAAGGCGCAAACAATGGCCAAGCCCACCAATCCCCACCTAGCTAACAAGTCCATAAAGAAAGAGTGTCCTCCGCCCTTTTCGGAAGCAAAGAATGACGTACCCAGTATCGGATTTTCCAAAAATGAATTCCAAGACGCTAAATACATATTCCGTCGCAGCTCGGTATCCTCGCCGACAGTTTCTTTGCCTTGCAGCATATTGGCAATGTCGGCAATTTTTTCTGCCGAACCTTCCAAAATCGGCCACTCGGATATCCAATTTAATATCGCAGGCAAAAACACGAAAACAATTATTAAAAATAAAACAATAAAGCCTATGCGGCGCTTTACCGTCTGTAAGCTACCCTGCGAAGGAAAAAAATAGACAATACAAGAAACAAGGAACAACAGTGCCGCCGTGGCAAATTCGCTTTCCACAACACACAAACCGCTAATAACCGTAACGACAACCGCCGGCAAAGTTTTATTCATCTTGCGCAAAAAGAACACAAAAAAAGGATGAAGCAAAACCAAAGAATAGATAAACCCAAAGCCGCCGATGTTATAAGGATAATACAAATTAAACAACGCGGGCTCTGCCGTCATCGCACGGCTGGCTTGCGGAAAGAAAAGTGTTCCTATGTAAGTAGTAGCCGCCGTAATCGTATACGCTATAATCATTCCCCAGATCAGACGCGTCATCACTCGTTCGTTTTTTCGGATAATCACAAGATATCCCGATAATAACGCCAACCCGCAAAGGAAAACATCCCAAAGTGCATAAAAGGGATCGCCGTTTTTAATCACCAACAGCTCTGCCGCCAACAGTAATAAATAGCATATCACCGGAACGATCAGGATCGGCACCTTGTTCGCTTGGATTCGGCTTCCTAAAAACAGGAGGATAAACAAGCAGACCAAAAGTGCCATAGCAATATACGTACTGCAATAGTACGCAAAAATCGGTACCGTTTTCCAAAAAATATAAAAAAGCAATAATAAGCTTAACATCCAGTCCGATGGAATGCTCTTTCGCTTTTTAATACCTTTTTGCAACTCCATTCTCTTACTTTTCCCCCGTTAAAATCGTTTTGTAAATAGAAACCAAATCACTCGCAGACGTATATTCCGACAAATATTCATACATATATTTTCGAGCTTCTGCACCCATTTCGGCAGCTCTTTGCGGCTCGTCCATCAAGTCTATGATAATACTTGCTAAATGCTCATATTCTTCAAAACGATATAAGCACCCATTTTTTCCGTTATCTACAATTTCGGGAACGCCACCCACATAACTTGCCACACACGGAACACCAACCGCCATCGCTTCACGCAGAGAAACAGAATGGTTTTCAATGCTTGACGGCGTCACAAACACATTCGCCTTCGTCAATTCGTCGGCCATTTGTTCAGAAGCCAAGCGCCCCAGAAATTGAATGTTATTTTGCAATCCATTGTCTTCGATCAATCGCATAACGTATTTAAGATATCCGCTTTGCTTAACTCTTTTTAAAATCCCACTTTCAAAAGGATCGGCCATTCCCGGAACACGCAAAATGGCATCAGGATATTTTTGACAAACGATCTTCATTGCGTTCAAAAGAACGTGAAATCCTTTTAACGGATACCCCACCGGAGCCGTACAGAAAACAGAATGCTTTTTACAAGAATCAACGTTCCATTCCTTGTCAAAGAAAATCGGCTTATTATTTAATCTGAAAGTATGTATCCTGCAATCGGGAGCAATTCCTTTTATCACCGCTGCAGCCCAATCACTTTCGACAATAACATTCCCCGCCAGCTTCAATATTTCCTGCTCGAATTGCGCCCGTTTTTTATACAACCGCTTTTGTTTTTTTATAGAGTCATTCTTCAAAAAATCGCGCAGAGAATATGCTTTCCTCAGTTCTTTTTCGGTCATACCGCCGAAATAATGCCGTTCTATCGAGCTTAGAATGCCCTGCATGATAACTACCGTGGGAATGGAGCCGGCCGCACGAATAGCGCACAAGCTGTGTGTATATTCCGTTCCCCACACCATCATCACATCCGGTGCAGCCGAATCAATAATCTCTTTCCATAAACGCTTATTTGATTTGCTTTCAAAATCGTACACGAATCCCTTGCCACGGGGAACACAGTAGTACGTAACGTTTTCTTCCGTGAAAGTTTGATATTCCTGAACGCCGCATATAAACGCAACCGAAAGTTGGATTTGCGGCTCTTTCATCAAATCATATAACGTCGGATCCATCCACGTCCCGCTTGCTCCGGCAAAAGATAACCGTTTTACAGCACCGCCAATCGGCTGATTTGTTATCCATAAAACTTTCATTTCCACTCCCACTTTCTTTGGAAGAAGCATCATTCTTCGATCTTCTTAATAAACTTAGCCGGATTTCCGGCCCAAATTTCGCCGTCGGGCACATCCTTCGTCACAACCGAACCGGCACCAACCACGCTGTGCTTTCCAATCGTCACGCCTTTGAGAATGATGGAGAACGCTCCGATGAAAGCACCGTCTTTGATCTCTATCGGCTTATTGACTGCATTGCGGTCGCCGTTTTCGATACGGTCACTAAATGAAACGGCATGGAAATCCGTATCATAAATACGGCAACTGCCGCCAATACGCACGTCCTCACCGATTGTCACCCGTTCACGGGAAACAATGGTGCAGTTAGACAAGCCGCTGCGGTCACCAATGGTAATCACGCCGTTATGCGACGTGTTCAAGATCGCTCGCGTGTCACCGCCGATCTGATTCGAACGGCGGCAAGAGTTAATGGTCACTCCGTTGCCAATAGCAAGGGTACCTTTTCCGCAAACATAGATTTTACCGTTGATCCGCACGTTTTTCCCCACGTGAGCCTTGCGGAGTTTTAACACAATAGAATTGTACAAAAAATCAAAACCATATAACAATTTAACGATCAATGTTTTCATTAAAGCTCCACACCTTTTTGTAAACAAGCGCGTATCGCATCCGTGTATTTTTCGGGAATTGTATCTTCAACTTCAATTTCGAAAGCCGCATCACTTTCCGTTAGAATCTTCTCTTTAATTTGATTGGTATAACAAATGGTGTTTTGACGGCCCAAATACCGTGCCCACATAGAAAACGACGATCCGCTTGCAATAAACAGCGGCGCTTTAGATAAAGCAATAATATCACTGATCGCATTGCCAAACGTCTTTCTCTGCACGCTTTCCATCGACAGCAAGGGGGCTAACTCTTCGTCCGTCCCGTCTGAAAACACGTAGGCGGGTACCGTTACCCCACAGATAGCACGCACCTGCTTTAGCATCTCACAATACCATGTGATGGGTAATCGACTGTCGTGCTTTCCTGCTTTAAGTTCCGCCTCCGTTGCTTTTCCGAAATCGCCTAGCCGTACGTGCAGTAAAAGCGCACCCGCAGCATCAAATTGCAATACCGTTTTATCACAAATGTTCGCATATAATGCTTCGCGAAGTTCTGCGTGTGCTTCACGGATCGGTTCAAAGGAACCAATAAACTTTTCAAATACCACAATGCCGTTTTCGGGGCATTGTTCTGCCATGCTCTCGTCAACTTTTTTGTGTGTCAGCAAAAGCCAAACTTTTTTAAAACCGCCAATCGCTCCGCCAGCATTGCGGAACAGCCCGATGTAATGACGTTTATCCGCTTCGCGGCGCAAATACGGGCCGATCTTAAGAGAAGGCCACGTAGGCCAGATTACACGACAACCGTTCTTCTTCGCATAATCAAGCGCACGCCCGTATGCGAATAACAAATTCCCCAGACCGGCCCCACCTAATCGTATAAAAAACAAGTCTTTGGAAGATAACTTGGGATAAACATATTTCATAACGTTCAATCCTTTTCCGCCGTTCGTTTTGCAAATCTTTTAAGTTGGTTCCAAACCGACCGTAATTTGAGCCCCCAAGGAGCAGCCATAAACGCAAAGTTCAATTTGTAAAACGGATTACTGACCGAACGCTTGGAAAACACGGTTCTCAGTGTCGGCTTTTTATAACCCGTCGTCGCTTCGTTTACACCGTAACGTACCGTATCGGTGCAGTAAATGACAAAACCCTTTTTGTGGGCACGAATCGTCCACTCATAATCAGACAAATAGTGAGGCAACAGCACGGGATGAAAACCACCGATCTTCATCCAATCGCTCACACGAAAAAATAAGCTGCGCGTGGAAGCGCAATTTGCTTCCGCTTGCGGTGTCGATATTCTCTCTGCCACCACGGCAGGGAAGCGAAAATCCACCGCACCATCCACTTGTTCACCCGTTTGGATGCTCACACCGTATCCCGTAAGCAACGTGTTCGGTTTATCCTTTAGCACCGACAACGCGGTTTCTAAATACGCCGTATCCCATACCACGTCATCATTGGTGAGCATTACGTAATCGTTAACGTTAACATCGGCTTGTTTAACCCATTGATAGGCCTTGTGCAGAGCACCGCCCCACCACAAATTGCCGTTTCCTTGCAGGATAACAGCATCGGGTAAAGCCGCCTTCACCATATCCGCCGTACCGTCGGTAGATCCGTCGTCCACCATCACCAAGCGAATATCTTGGTAGAACTGTGCCTTGAGTTGTTCAACAAATTTCTCGGTGATCGCTTTGCGATTATGTACCGCTGTGACGATATACAGCACAGCCCTTCCCCCTTTTATTGTTCAATACTGCGTTTTGCAATATCGCTATAGGCAAATTCTTTCATACCTCGTTCCACGGCCACTCGTTTCATTTCGCCGTACACCTCGGCATCGCCCGTAATTTCTTCAATAGCGGTTTGTATTTCTGCCACACTGTCTTGCGTTAAAAACTTCACGTTACCGCCGAGATCTACGTGGGTGGTGCCATCCCAGTATTTACACAGCATCGGCACGCCCTGGGCTGCTACCTGCTCCCAAAACACCGAATGTCGGCCGGGAAACACCACCAAATCGGCCGCGGCAAAATAGTCGTACGAATCTTTTGCCTGCACCCAGCCAATGTATTGCACCTGCTCGCCATCGGCAAGCGCATCGACCTGTTCTTTCAGTTCGGGTGTTACCGAACCGAAAACGATCAGCTTAATATGCTTGTTTTCAATGTTTTTCACCGCTTGCATCAACAGCAGCGTTTGCGTCTTAAACGCATCGATCTTGCCGCCCGTCATCACTAAAAAATCGTCTTCGGCAACGCCGTATTGCTCGCGGATACGCGCACGCACTTCAGGCTTTGAAGCGGCTTCCACTAATTCGTCATCGGCGCCCATTACCAGCAGCTCGCACTTATCGGCAGGCAGCTTGTACATTTCTCTCAAAAAGTCCACGCGCGCGGGTAACACCCCGTAGAACTTCGTGGTATACGGCTCAATGCGCTGTGCACACCACCGCCACACGATTTTATGTAAAATGTTTTTGGAAAGCCAATTCGTGGCACTATTGGAAAAATCCGCATGATTATCCACATAAACCTTCACTTCGGGATGCTTTTTACAATACCGAACAACGGACAATATATTCAAAAATTGGCATCCGTGTACAAATATAACATCCGGGTTTTCGTCTTGCAAAATCCGATGCGCGCCCAAAAACAATTTCACCTTTGAATCCACGTTCCCCAGAAAAGCGGGAATACGTCGCATTGTTACGCCATGATAAACATATCTGTCGCGATTGTCTGTTTTAAAATTTGCATCCTCGCCGCGTACCCATTGCGAAGTCAACACCACAACTTCATTACCCAGTAAACGATGATATTTTGTTAATGTGTTTTCTTGATAATTCCAGCCATCAGTTACCGTACCAACCAAACACACATGCAAAATCTTCATATTATCAAATCCCTTGTCCTTTCGCGGCAACCTCCGCCACTTGTCGCAAACTGCAGTAAAAAGATTTTCTGCGTTCGTTCAATAATGAAGAAGCGAATTGCTTAGCTGTTTCTACATTTCGTTGACTTTCCAAGGACATCCTCTCAGGCGAAGAAATAAAAGAAATTATCCCTTGAGCAAAACCGGCTTCATCTTCAAAATCAAACAAGAAATCTTTATCCAACACTTCCGGAACACCGCAAGTAGGCGAAGAAAGGCACGGCATACCCTCGGCCATTGCCTCCAACAAGGCTCGCGGCAATCCCTCGGCTAAGGTCGGTAAAACAAATAAATCTGATGAGCGAATCACCTTGCGCACCTCATCACCATTTGCCAACCGTCCGGTAAACTCAACAAAATCTGCAATTCCCAATTCGTTTGCGTGTTGCTCAAACTCTTCTTTTAAAGGTCCGTCACCAACAAACCGAACAGAAACATCATATCCCTGATCCCGCACAATCTTTACAGCTTTCATCAATGTGAGATGACCTTTTTCATAGCCGGTAAAAGCGTTTGAAACATGTGCAATACAAAATTTCTTCTGATTATCCGTCCAAACCCGAGCAGAAGCAAACGTATCGTCAGATAACTCAACAGACGAATAAGCGGCTGTAAACGCACCGGAAGACGGTTTAAGAACCGCCTTTGGGGGATATCGCTTTTGTAAATAACTTTTTGTTACATACGATGCTCCGTCAGCCTTGGCACACATAGTTTTTACAATGTTGGTCCAATTGCGCCTTACTATCCACAGCATCAATTTGTTGCCGGATGCACGGGGACTAAAATTTTCCCACGGATCCACCACAATTTCAATGGCAAACGGTTTTTTTGTTTTAGCGTATATCCGAGAAAAAATATTTGCAGTAGCTGCCGGTAATCGGAAAATAGCACAGTCGAACTCTTTACAATAGTTTTTTACACATTTTAAAATCGAAAAGTATTTTTTGATATATTCAATCGGCCCGCGATATGCAGGCAACGGCAAAAACGTTACCCCTTCTCCACTCGAAAGTTTCTTGCCGCGCGGCGCCTCTTGTAATTCCGTTATTCGTACCGCGGCGTATACGTGGTCAAACGCCTGTAAATAGCGCTTATAAAACACGTAATCATACACTGAATCAGCGTATACCTTACCATCAGGCGTTTTGTAATAATGTCCGTCCGCAACAATCAATACATTCATTTCCGCACCAAACCTTTAGTCTTATCTTAACGAACAAATCACTGCAATATACCGCTTCGTTCCTACGCGACGCGACAAGGTCGCATCAATGAATCTACGCCCGTTTTCGCCTTGCTGCAACAAACTCTCTTTGCTGGCTTTCATCGTTAAGATCGCTTTGTACAAGGCATCTGCATCGTCGGGCGGTACGCATACACCACATTCGTTTTCTTTGGTGAAGCGAACCAACTCACTGTCGGTATCAAAAGATACCAACAACGGCGTTTTTGCCGCCATATAACTCCACGTTTTACTGGGGACGGAATTTGCACCCACGCCGCCTTTGGAAATGATGAGCCCTACATCACCCAAACTAAATACGTTCGCGATCTCGCTGTAAGGCTGAAATGGCAATAACGTAATGTTGTCTAACCTCTTATCGTGAATATGTTGTTTCAGAGTTTCCAAATAGGCGCCGTCACCCACCAGTACAAACCCTATATCGGTTTGCTCTTGAAATCGCTCAGCAACTGCGAGCAACAGTTCCATATTTTGCGTTAAGCCAATGTTACCGCTGTAAGCCACATAGAACTTATCCGCATCCAACCCATATTGCGAAAACAGCGGATTCTCTTTGCGTTCTACGTGGTAAACTGCCTGTTCGTCCACCCAGTTGTAAACCACTTCGATCTTTTCTTCGGGCACACCTTTGGCCATGATATTTTTCTTGAAATCTTCCGAAATGACAATAATCTTATCGGCATTTCGGTAGGTAATATTCTCCATCCAACGGCCGATCTTGAAAGCCAAGGAATCTTCCGTGCTGATGCCGGTGTGCACCAAAGAATCCGGAAAGATATCCTGCAGGTTGTATACCATCGGAATACGCTTGCATTTTTTAAGAAACGCCGCCATAAACCCTTGCGTCGGAGGTGTACTGTCAATAAACATCACATCCGCCTTCGTGAAAAGGCCTTTCCACACAAAGGCCAAATTCAACAAGATGTACCGAATAGCACGGCCCAGCGTTTTCTTTCCTTCTTGCATCATGGCAAAACGGTGAATACGCAGTTTGCCGCCGCACCGTTCTTCGTACTTGATTTTCTTATAACGCTGAATCGTTTCTTTATCAACACCACGTGTGGGCGTGGGTGCAAACAATTCTACCTCGATTCCCTCGTTCGCCATATCTTCAAACAAATTCACGGTCAAATACATACTGGCCGCAATTTCCGGCTCAAAATACGAGCAAAACGTTAAAACCTTCACACTCACGCCTCCTTATCATTGAATATCAATCGTTATCTCTTTCAGTGCACCTTCACACACCGCTACCGCCTTTTCGGCCGTGCATGCCTGTGCAATCACAAAACCGAGCCGTGCGCCGCTGCTTGTAATCTCGGTAACCGTTTCTCCAACACCGTGTACGATACTGATCTGCCGAACGCCGTCTATACGTTCTGCTGCATCCACACCGTCAATGTTCTCTACCGTACCGGCAGTTTGCTCAAAATACCGAATGGCACTTCCCCGTTTGAATTTGGGAGTGATTTCGGGCTTTTCACCCAATGCGATACGAATGCAACATCCCACCATGTCCACACCGGTGGACAGCGGAACCAAATGCGTGGTAATACAATCCCCACCCAATCGTGCACCGAGTTCTACAATCTTGGGACCTTCTTCGGTAACGATGATTTCCGTATGCGAAGGACCGTTTGTGATTCCTACCGCGCGATTAGCCGCCTCGGCGATCCATTTGATTCGTTCTACCGTGCGCGAGCAAAGCTGCGTTGGCTGCGAATGCCCCATCTCAACAAAATGAGGGGCTCCCGTTGTCAGTTTATCCGTGATCTGAATGATATGGCACTCGCCGTCTACCGTCAGCGTTTCCACGCTCACTTCCGGCCCGCGCATATACTCTTCCACCACTACGTCGCCGCTACGCGAATAGGTGCGGCTGTATTCGTACGCCTTTTCCACGGCATCGGTATCGGTAATATCTTCTACCAAAAAAATACCGCGACTCCCCGAATTATCTGCCGGCTTCACCACAAACGCCGTCTTAAACTGTTTCGCCGCCATGCGGTATTCTTCCAAACACGAAACTTTAAAAAACTGCGGAATCGGTACACCATGCTCAAGAAGCGCTTGGCGCATAGCGGCTTTGTTAGTAGCTTTAAACGCTGTTTCTTCGCTAACGCCAACCAATCCCAGTTCCCGTGCCACTACTGCTACCGTACGCATCGGCATATCACTTGCCAACGTCATAACGCCATCAATTTCGTGACGTTTGGCAGCTTCCAGCACGGCCGGAATATCAATGGTGCTGATTACCTCTTTTTCAATGTCGCTTTCCGCAAAGCCCACGGCATCGGGATCCATATCCACAGCAACCACCCGAATCCCCATTTCTTTCGCCTTGCGAATGGCAGGGAGTTGCAGAATGCTTGCCCCTAAAATCATCAGCTTTTTAGTCATTAAGTGTCCTCACAATTTCATCACCGATATACTGCATATCCTGCGGTGTGTATCGCTGATCACACGGAGCCGCCAGCATATATCGTTCTGTTTTATAAGCCGTTTCACACAGCACTCTTTTGCTTTCGTTCAGCGGCCAGATCACGGTGCAAAAAACACCTTTTTGAGCCAACTTTTTTTGAACCTCATCGCGCCGCTCGGTATAAAAAGGCACATACAGATCACTGACACCGACATCTTTCTGTATGAAAGAAACCCCTTTTTTTCTCAACTTTTCCATTAGAACTGCGGCGTTTTCGGCACGACATCTGCGGATAGCTTCCCAATCAATTTGCCGAGTCAACGACAACGAGTACAATGACATACCGCAAGGTTTTTCATCGCCATCAATACGGTCGGTAACTGTAGCGAACACCCTCCGATATCGTTCCTTAAGCGATACATCACCCGTTTCAAAGAACTGTTTTCGCATTGCTTGTGCTTCCAATCGTTCTTTGGCAAAGGAAATATCTTTTGAAAACTCATCAAACTCGGATGGATCCTTCGCCCATAACAAGCCCCCATCCGCAATGGCAGCCCACTTTCGCAGGCTGGCCACTGTATAATCCGGGCAAAAAGGAGAACTGCTCGGTTGCAACAGCGTATGGGTTCTGTCGTACACGAACTTCATAGCGGGATACGTTTTTTTAAGCCACTGCAAATCGGCATCTTCAAAAGCGCGATTCCCGAAATAATCCATATATAGCAAAATCAATTCGGCTTCATCGCCGCGAATCTGCGCCGTTATACTATCAATATCCGCCGAATAATCCGGCTGCAAACGGTAGTAACGAATTTCTCGTCCGTAAAACTCAAACGGATCGCTCATAGAAGAGCAAGACAACGCAGGCATCAATATCACTGCGGCGTGTTTTCGTGCAATACACTTGAAAGCGTCACGTCCGCTTCTAAGTAAAAGGAGTCCCGCGTCTTTTTCAGTACGAGTTACCGTGTTTTCTTCACACGATGCCCATAAAAACGCGTTAGGTGCAGCATCGTATTCATAACCGTATTCCCTAACGACACTCATCACACTCACACCTTTATTGGTTTAACATTTCTGCTTGCTTTACAGCTTCATCTTCGTTCGTTGTATCTTTATACACATTTTCGCTTTTCAGTACCGAAACCACGGTTTTAAATAAGATTTTCACATCCATCACCAACGTGCAGTTTTGAGCATAAAAAGCATCGCCCTGCATTTTTTGCTCTCCGTCAGCACCGTTGCGGTAATACGCTTGGCTATATCCCGTAATGCCCGGTCGCACGGTTAAAAAGACTTTAATATCTTCGGGATAGCGCTCTAACCAATCGGGGGGATCGGGACGCGGGCCAATCAAACTCATTGAACCGTTCAGCACGTTCAAAAACTGCGGCAATTCATCTAAACTGGTCTTTCTCATAAACCGACCGATCGGCGTTACACGCGGATCATCTTCGCCATTATATGTAGAACCGTCGGCCAAACGGATATCCGGTGCGTTCACGTACATGCTGCGAAATTTATACATCTTGAAAAGCTTGCCGTTTTTGCCGATGCGCTCTGCATTGTAAAACACCGGCCCCTTATCGGTAAAATGAATGATCGGCGCCAACACCACAAACACCAACGCAAAAATCGGCAACCCAACCAAGCATATCAAAAGATCAAACAGCCGTTTAAAAACCTTCTTGTACATAACCAAGCCCCTTAACGAATATACTCTCTCACAATTGCCGTATAGCACTCGATCACGTAGGCCACGTCCTCGTCCGTCAGACGAGTATGAAGCGGGAGGGTAATCTCGTTCACATACTGTGCGTAGGCATTCGGGAACTGCTGAATATCAAAGCCCAGTTTTTTGTACGCCGTGTGCATCGGCAACGGTTTGTAATGCACGTTGCACGCCACACCGCGTTCGGCCATTTTCACGATGATCTCGTTGCGCTGTTCCTCGGTAATGCCCGGCACGCGCGTGATATACAAATGCCCCGACGACGTATGTTCGCCCGTATAATGCGGCAGCGTTTGCACGCCCAGCGGTTTCAATGCCGCATCGTACCGTTCGATGATCTCACGGCGGCGAGCCAGCATAGCGGGATAACGGCGGAACTGCGCCAAACCCATAGCGGCGGCCACATCTGTCATATTACACTTATACCACGTGCCGATTATGTCGTATTCCCACGCACCGAGCTTTGTTTTTGCCAACGCATCTTTATTTTGACCGTGCAGCGACAGCAGCTGCACACGGCGATAGATTTCCTCGCTGTCGATTCCGTCGATGGGGCGCCACGTCAGTGCGCCGCCTTCCGCCGTTGTTAAATTCTTTACGGCGTGGAAACTGAAGCTGGAAAAATCCGCCATATTGCCACACATCACGTTGCCGCGTTTTGCGCCAAAGGCGTGCGCCGTATCCGCCAGTACCACCACACGGCCGATCGCCTTTTGCCACTCGGTTTTCGGAGTGAACAAGCGGCGTTTTCTCTCTACCGCTGCAAAAATGCGATCGTAATCACACGGAATGCCTGCGATGTCCACGGGAATGATGGCTTTGGTTTTTTCGGTAATGGCGGCTTCCATTGCCTCGTAATCCATTTCCAAGCTTTGGGATTGGGTATCCACTAAAACAAGGGTAGCCCCCACATGGCAAACCACCGATGCAGAGGCCGTATAGGTATAGGCAGGGACGATCACTTCGTCACCCTCGCCGATTCCCAGTAAGCGAAGGGCCATTTCGGCACACGCCGTTTGGGAGTTTAAGCAGCACGCTTTATCCGTCCCCACGTATGCGGCGACATTTCGTTCCAGTTCTTTGGTTTTCGGTCCGGTCGTGATCCAACCCGAACGCAACGCCTCCGCTACCTCAGATATTTCTTCTTCGGAAATATCCGGCGGCGAAAACGGGATATTTCGTTTTACTTCATCCATACCGTTCAACCCGATTACCCCTCTTCTTCCCCAAAACACGCAAACAGTAGGCGCACTTATAATTAATATATATTATATTATATAAAGCAACCACTGTCAACCTGTTTTTGTGAATCAAAGACAAAAAAGCCGCCCGTTTGGGCGGCTGATTTTTGCAATTTTACATTGTTTCGGGAGCGTCGATTTTGAGCAATGTGAGCACATTTTTAAGGCCGATGCGCGTAGCCGCACACAGTGCCAAACGGGCCTGCTGCAAATCGGTTTCCACACCGCGTACACGGCAAGCGTTGTAGAACTTGTGGAACAGCGTAGCCAGATCCAATGCGTAACGCGTCATCCCTGCAGGATCCTGCGCTTTGGCACACGCAACGATCTCGGCCTCGTAGTTTGACAAATGACGAATCAACTCGCGTTCCTCGGGCGCCTCCAACAAGCTGAGCGTTTCGCGTGATGTATCGGTAAGCGAAACACCGTCCTCCGACAACGTACGGAAGATGGAGCAAAGGCGCGCATGAGCGTACTGCACGTAGTACACGGGGTTCGAAGAGGATTGCTCGATGGCAAGCCCCAAATCGAAATCCATTTGCGTGTTGGCTTCGCGCAGATTGAAGAAGAAACGCGCAGCATCCACGGGCACTTCGTCCAACAAATCGGCGAGCTGAATCGCTTTGCCCGAGCGCTTGGACATACGCACCACTTCACCGTCACGCATCAAGCGAACCAGCTGCATCAGCGTGACCTGCAGGCGTTCACCGTCGAGTCCCACGGCGTCCATTGCGCCCTTCATACGGGCCACGTGGCCGTGGTGATCGGCGCCCCAAACGTCGATACACATATCGTATCCGCGAGCAAATTTATTGCGGTGATACGCAATATCCGCTGCAAAATATGTGGGGTTTCCGTTGGCACGCACCAAAACTTCGTCTTTAATGCCTTCTTCCACACCGTCACGATTGGTGTGCTTTTTGGCCTGATATTTCTCGCCGTGTTCGCCTGCGCGATACCACAACGCACCGTCTTTTTCATAGGTAAGGCCACGCTCGGTAAGCAGTGCGATCGTTTCCGCAAGCTCACCGTTTTGGTGAAGCGTGGATTCGGTGAACCAACGGTCGTACACAATGCGATACTTCGCCATATCCTGCTTCATTTTTTCGATATTCAGCGGCAAAGCGTATGCGACCAACGCCGCGCGGCGCTCCGCTTCCGGCTTGTCCAAATAGCTGTCGCCATGGATAGCAGCAAAGTTTTTCGCGTGTTCACGGATATCGTCACCGTGATAGGCATCCTCGGGCATTGCCACGGCTTCTTCGCCGCGATACAGCTGCTGATAGCGCACGTCAAGCGACAAACCGAATTTATCGATTTGGTTGCCGGCATCGTTGATGTAGAACTCACGCCACACCTCGTAGCCTGCGGCTTCCAGCACGGCAGCCATACAGTCGCCCAGCGCGCCGCCACGGGCGTTACCCATGTGCATCGGGCCGGTGGGGTTGGCAGAAACAAATTCCACCATCACCTTTTTCCCTGCGCCAAAATCGCTGCGGCCATAGGCTTCGCCGCCCTGCAGTACGGCGTTTACCGCATCGGCGTAATACACGGGCGAAAGGAAAAAGTTAAGAAAACCGGGGCCGGCCACCTCTGCACGCGCCAAATACGTTCCCTCGAGCTGAATATGCGAGAGCAAGCACTCCGCAATCATACGGGGCGCTTTGCGGAACGCACGGGCGGATACCATCGCCACGTTGGCCGCCAAATCGCCGTGAGAACGGTCACCGGGCACCTCAACGGTAAAATCGGGCAACGGCTCGTTCGGCAATTCACCTGCTGCCGCAGCAGCTTCGGCTGCCGCCTTCAGCACATCACGCAATTGATCTTCAAGTCGGATCGTAGCCATGTC
>JAZQTE010000334.1:0-2029 GCA_045630505.1 Acutalibacteraceae bacterium
CCATCGCCGTCGGCACCCGTTTTTACCGTTACGGTTTCGCCCGCTTTTATGCCGTCTTTATATTCCACGCGTGCAAAGCGCTGAAGCCCTGCCGAAAAATCCACAAAGAACGGCTCCGTTACGTCTACAGTGCCAATGTTGGCAATCGTTGCGGTGAAAACCAGCTCCGTATTGGGATCCACTTCGCCCTTGCCGCCTGTCCACGTGAGCGATTTCACCGTTAAGTCGGCCTCGGTGGCAGCCTTATCCACCACCGTGACGGTGCAAGAATCGGTTTTTCCGTTTTCTGCCGTCACCGTAATTACGGCCGTGCCGCCGCCTACCGCTTCCACCTTACCGTAGGTAACCGTGGCTACCGACGGATCGCTCGACGTCCACACCGTGTTGTTCATATTGCTCTTCACGGGATCGGTGAGTACCTTCAGCGTTTGCGTACGCCCCACGAGCATAGTGGTTTCGTTGTAATCCAATTTCAAGCTTTGCGGTTCGGCGTTCAGCTTGCATTCGCGCAACGAAACGTTATCGATTACCGTGGGGGCCTTTTCGTTGACTGTCTGCGCATTGAAACGCAAAAAGCCGCTGTCCTTGGCAACGTACGAGGCAGGAAGCACCAATTCTTTGGTATACGTTTTCCACGTGCCATCGCCGTCGGCACCCGTTTTTACCGTGATACGGCTGATCCCCGAAACAGAAAATTGCACGTAAAACTTATTATCGGGATTTGCCAAATAATCAAACGTCAGTAAGTAACGGTTGCAGGGAACACCGTCTACCTTGCTGTTGTAGCGTTGCTCCATCGTATCTTCCGTATCGGGCGTTAGATCGGTAAGCTTCATACCGTACGAGCCGTCGCGCCCTGCACCCTGCGTTATCCACGCCGTACCGGGCTCGCCCTCCTTATCGGCGCCCCAATACAAAGCTCCTTGCTCAAAATCACCGTTTTTGAGCAGCTCCTCGCCCAGCGTATAATTCACTTCATCGGCGGACACCGAAAAGCTGAACAGCGCAAACAGCAACGCAACCACGGACAACAGAGCCAACCATTTTCTTTTCATAGCGCTTCCTCCCTGCAAATACTCTTTCTATCACTATATCATTTTCGATTTTAAAATGCAATTCTAAATATACATTTGTTTTAAAGATACGTGTTTTATTATATTGCCGTATTCATATTATACCTTTATTATATTACACCGTCTTCGGCAATTCCGTCACAAGATCACCCAGGTGTGTTGTAAGCCCTCGCTCAAGAACGCGGAATTTACCATTTTCAAACTCCACCACACACACCGATGCATTCGGTACCCAACCAAGCTCTTGCATCGCTGCCGTGCTACCCGTTGTCCACAGCGAAATCAATGCTCTCAGAATACCGCCGTGCGTGGCTACTGCCACCACGCCGTTCGGGTGCTTTTCGGCGATACGGCGAGCCGCCGCATCGGCACGCGCCGCTGCTTCCTCCAACGATTCTCCGCCGGTGCAGCGAGCCGCGCCGATGTTTTCTTGCCATACGCGAAACGCCTCGGGATACCTCTTCGGCAATTCTTCAAACGGCAGGCCTTCCCACTCGCCTGCAAACACCTCACGCAGACCGACTTGCGGAATCACGGTGAGTCCCTGCCGCGCCGCTGCAGGGCGAACGGTATCCATCGCCCGACACAGATCGGAGGAGTATATCGCATCCAGCGGAATATTGTTAAAAAAATCCGCTACCCGTTCTGCTTGTGCGAAACCCGTTTCGGTAAGCGGAACATCCAATTGTCCGGCAAAACGGCGGGTTTGATTGGTTACGCTTTCGCCGTGTGGAATAAAATATAACAGCATTTCGATCAATCCTTAAAATTTTTCTTGACATTTGCCGTACAGTTGGCTATAATATCATAGCGCAAGCAAATGAATCATTAGCTCAGCTGGCAGAGCACCTGACTTTTAATCAGGGTGTCCGGGGTTCGAATCCCCGATGGTTCACCAAAAAATGCTGTTACCCGTCAGGGTGACGGCATTTTTTATTGCAGACGGGGATTCGCAC
>JAZQTE010000335.1:0-4374 GCA_045630505.1 Acutalibacteraceae bacterium
AATACGGCTCCCGTCTATTCTGCACGCAGTCAATAAAGTCCACCATAATGTAATAATCGCCGCCGTTGTGCCAAAAAATACGGGCAAGCTCGGCATCGTACGGGTAGGACACGTCGTATTGCTCAATGGGATCCTCGTGAATATTGGTGCGCACCTGCACGCGGAATTCGTTGTTGCGCAAGGTTTCGGCGCACGCCTTGGCACAAGAAAAACGGTACCAGTTGCCGTGACCGCCGAATTTCGCCCAGCCCGTAATGCGCGCCAACGAGTTGTTATCCATCGTACACAGCATAATCGAGGCCACGTCCTTCACGGGCTCGTCCTCGCGTTCTATGCGCACGGCATCGGTGTAGATACTGCGCGCGTTCACCGCCGTGGGCGTAGCCCCCGTTACGTACATCAGCGGTGCCAGCGAATGGCTCAAATAATAGCCCGAGGGCATCAACGCGCGCCAGTGTGTGTTGGTGGGTGTGTACACTGCGTATTCTCTGGGTGACATCGGGTGCACGTATTCGCCCTCCATATACACCGCTTCGCCCCACGCACCGCTTTGGTAATCCTCGTGCATCTTTAAAATCGAGGGGAAATATGCGTAGTTTTCCTCCAGCATATACACGCAGCCCGTTTCTTCGGCGGTGCGGCACAGCTCCACACACTCCTTCATCGTCACAGCAGGCAGTGTTTCACTCGCCACGTGAATACCCTTTTTCATCGCACGAATGGCAAAAGAGGCGTGATCGTGAAAATAGTTGCACAGCACCACAGCATCCATCGGCGCTTCTAAGAACTCGTCGAAATCCGTAAAATACTGCGTTTCTGCGCTGCAGTATTTTTTGATTTTTTCCAGACGCTCGGGATTGGCATCACACACCGCACTGACATAGCCCTTGCCGCTAATCGTCGTGGCATGCGCCAAATCGCTGCCGCGGAAGGCACCAAAGATACCAATGCGCAGCTTGCCCGTGTTATCCTCGCACAGCATTTTCTGCGGCTTGAAATTCTCATCGGTGCACAGCACGTTGGTGTAGCCTTGCTCGGAAAGCACCTTCGTCCAGCGCTCTTCCATATCCTCCTCATACAAAACGGGGCGGAAGCCGCTGCGCAGATAGCTGCGAATAGCAGGAATACGCCAATCATCAGTGGTCAGCCATGCGCCTTGGCATCCGATGCGCCACAAGGCCGCCAACGCAATACGGTTCAAATAACCGCCCAAACCGCGGCCGCAATAATCAGCGTGCACGCCCACCATGTGCACATAGCCCAGTGTTTCTTCTCTGTCCAATACCTCAATACGCTTTTGCTTATCCAGCACCGTGATGGTAGCGATCGGGCGATCGCCGTCCAACACAAAGAACGTGAGATCTTGGCGGTATCCCTCTTGGGAAGTGATATATCTTTCAAAGGCATCTTCCTCATAATCGAGCAATTTACCCGTTTTGCAGATCTCCAGCCACGCATCACGGTCGGCCTGCGTACCGTTGTAGCAGCGGCAGGTAAACCCGTTAAACGTGTCCTCGCACTCGCTCGGTTGCAGGTAGACGTACATTTTCAGTTGACTCATTTAAACACAGCCTTTCTCCGTTGACAAATCACACGCGTTAATGCTACAATCAAGATACCGAGTTTTGCGGCATTTGTCGATGTACAGCATCACCAAAAATGGAGGCGAATTTTTGTGGAACCTGACAAGTTAAAAGAAATAGCCATTCACAGCGGAACCAGCGTTTCCACCGTTCGCCGCGTGCTGAATCATTGCTCGGGTGTCGCCGCCGAAACGCGCACCGCTGTTATCAACGCACAATGCTCGTTACAGCATGCACAAGCTGTCGGCGGCAAAAACCTCTATTTTATCTTGCCCGATAACCCCAAATTCTTTTGGCATCAAGCGTTAACGGTGCTCAACGGTTATCTGTTCGATCCTCCCGTAAAGCTCAGCTTCTATCCGTCTTTACAACAGCACGAACTGCTCAAAACGTATTTGGAACCCCTGCTTTCCGAAAAGAACGCCGTGCTCATTCTTGCTGCCGATCTAAACGAAGAAGAAAGCGAGCTGGTACGGCGCATAGCCGAGCGCCATCCCGTAATTCAGCTTTGTCGCCACACACCGATCGAGGGCACTGCGTACGTGGGAGCCGATCCTTACAAAGATGGTTTTATGCTGGGCGAATACGCACGGCAAACACCCGTAGAGCAAGCCGTAATCTTTCAGCCGCAAGGCTACAATGCGAGCGAAACCTGCCGCGGCTTTGCCGAAGGCTATGGGCGCTTTGTCACCATGCTTCCCGAACCAAACGAAGGCAATCTCTATTCCTCTTTGGCAGCGCGCTCGCTGGCGGCTCTGCCAAATGTCGGGCTGGTATTCTCGCCAAGCGGCCGCACCGCCGAGCTCTGCCGAGCCATTCACAAGCTGCGTCGCCCCATCCATTGCTACGGGTGCGAGGTATCTTCTCAGCTCAAGGCTATGCCAGAAAGTCACTCCGTGCGTGGCCTTTTGCAGCAAAATTTCGCAGAACAAACGCGCACCGCGCTGGAGCTTGCCAAGTCCTATTTACAAAGCGGCACACCGCCAACCGAGCACGTGATTATCCCCTCAAAAATCGTTACGTTAAACAAAGAAGGATGAACGCTCCAAGCGTTCAGCCTTCCTTTATTATTTCTTCCCGATCTTATTCTCCGTACCTTTACAGATACGCACGATGTTTTCGCGGTGTTTCACAATGACGATCACCGCGATCAGCACCGCCACCGCCGAGCAGAAAGCTGCCGTTTCCCAGCGCTGTCCGTTTGCGTAATGGCGAATACCAAACGTGATAAACGGCATCGCTACACCGGCCAAAATGGAGCCGAGCGACACCATACGCGTCAGCAAGACAACCACCAAGAATATCCCAAGCATAATCAGGGCCGTTTTCCAATCAAGCAGCAGCGTCATACCAAACGTGGTCATCACGCCTTTGCCACCTTTGAACTGGAAAAACACGGGATAAATATGACCGATAAGGCACAGCACGCCTGCTAAATACGCCCCTACCAAGCGCAGGTTTTCGGCGTTGTACATCAAAAGCTCGGCGTTGTGAGCCTCGGCAGGAGCCAGCTGCAAGACCTGCAGCAATAAGCCGCCGATAAAAACGGCAACCATACTTTTGAGAAGATCCCCGACAAACGTGAGCACCGCAGGGAGCTTTCCTTGTGAGCGAAGCACGTTGGTGGCACCGGCGTTGCCGCTGCCGAACGAGCGAATGTCTTTGCCGGAAAAACGCTTTGTAACAAGAATGGCAAAATTCACGCTGCCGAGCAAATACGCAACCAGCGCAGCAAGCAGCATAGCCAGCCAGCTATTCTCCAAAAACGAAAGCATATGAGCACTCTCCTTAACTCTGGCTCTTACTTTGTACTTCCATCTCCGCGTTCACGAATAATAAAACGAATGGGCGTTCCTTCAAAGCCAAATGTTTCGCGCAACTGATTTTCCAAATATCGCTGATACGAAAAATGGAACAGATCGGCGCGGTTTACAAAAAACACAAACGTGGGCGGCCGCGTAGAAGGATGTGTAACGTAGAAAATCTTAACACGTCTGCCCTTATCCGTGGGAGGCTGCACACGCGCGGTGGCCTGCGCCAGCACGTCATTAAGCGCACCCGTGGAGATGCGCATCGCGTTTTGGCCGTTTACATAAGTGATAAGCTCCAGTAACCGATCCAACCGCTGCCCCGTTTTTGCCGAGATAAAGATGAACGGCGCATAAGCCATAAAGCTGAAATCGTTTTCCAGCTTCTTACGGGCCTTTGCCATCGTTTTATCGTCTTTTTCCACGGCATCCCATTTATTCACGGCAATAATGCACGCCTTGCCCTTTTCGTGAGCAATGCCTGCTACCTTGCTGTCTTGTTCGGTAAAACCTTCCGTGGCATCGATCATAATCACGCACACGTCGGCGCGTTCCACCGCCATTTCCGCACGCAGGATACTGTATTTTTCAATGGCATCGTCCACCTTGCTGCGGCGGCGCAGCCCTGCCGTATCGATCAGCAAAAATTTGCCCTTCGGTGTTTCAATCTCGGTATCCACAGCATCACGAGTGGTGCCTGCAATATCCGAAACGATGCTTCTTTCCTGCCCCGACAACTTGTTCACAAGCGAAGACTTACCGGCATTAGGTTTACCGATAATCGCCACTTTAATCACTTCGGATTCTTCTTCGGGCTCTTCCTCGGGCGGAAAATACTCAAACACCGCATCCAGCAGATCACCTGTGCCCGTGCCGTGCAGCGACGACACGCCAACGGGATCTCCCAGCCCTAAATTATAAAACTCATAGAATTCGGCAGGGGGTGCACCGATGCGATCACACTTGTTCACGCACAGCACCAC
>JAZQTE010000336.1:0-6230 GCA_045630505.1 Acutalibacteraceae bacterium
GAATGCTGCTTCATCAAATAGCGCGTGTGCGAAGGCTCAAACAGCGTGGACTCCAAATCGGCATACGCATACGTACCCGCGCTCTCGTAGTTTTCCGTGCCGCCCGAATAGTCGCCGCCGCTGGAATGCACCATCAGCCCGTTACCGATATACAGCATCGCGTGGCCTGAACCGTTGCCCTTCTTGCGGTAGACGATAATATCACCCGGCTGCAAAAACTCCTTCAGCTCATTGAGCTTTGCCTGCTTTTCCTCGGCCGTGAGCGAAGCAAAGCTGCCCGTTTCGGGCTTTTGCTCATACACCACGTGCGGATTGGTCATATACCACTTGGTGTTGCGCTTGTTGGAGGCCTCGCTGATATCCATCCCCAACGCGTTCCAATACACGTCGAACACGAAGCTGGAGCAATCGTGATACCCCAAGCTCTGCGCCGTGAAATCTTCGGGCTTATACGTCATCGTGGAACGGCGCCCCACCGAACGGGAGGCCGAGCCCGTCATCGTCTTTTGGTCGTACTGCGAACGGAACCCACGCAGCGCATAGCTTTCCGCCGTGATGACGACCGCCTTTTGCAGATCGGTCATTCCCTCGGTATTGATCTCTACGTTATCTTCGGTCACGATGGGCTTTGCGCCGCACGCACACAGCGTAAACAGCAAGCAAGCCACACACAATAAGGATACTACGCGTTTCATAGCCTTGCACTCCTTTTCGGATTATAGTTGTATTATATCACCTCATAAATTCATAGGCAATACCCTATTTGGTTGACTTTATGTACGATCCTGCGCCCTATACGGCAAAAAAGAATGGCGTGCGAACTAAAGTTCACGCGCCATTCCTATCGTTCTCTTAAAACGCCGCCGTCAGCTGCGCCACGGTTTCTTTTGCATCCCCCAGCATCAGCACGGTGTTATCCGCTTCATACAGCGGATTCGGCACGCCTGCGTAGCCGGGCTTGGTATCAAAATTGCACACGATCACCGTTTTCGCCTCGGCTGCGTTCAGCACGGGCATACCGTAGATCGGCGTGCCCTCGGCGGTGTTTGCCGCAGGGTTCACCACGTCGTTCGCACCAATGATGATGGCCGCATCGCATTCGGCAAACTCACCGTTCACCGCATCCATTTCGTACAGCTTATCATACGGCACGTCCACCTCGCACAGCAGCACGTTCATATGCCCCGGCATACGCCCTGCCACGGGATGAATGGCGTATTTCACTTCCGCGCCGTTGGCTTCGAGCTTATCAGCCAGTTGCTTTACCGCCTGCTGTGCCTGCGCCAACGCCATACCGTAGCCCGGCACGATCATCACCTTTTTGGCGTTCGACAGAATATCCCCCACCGAGGACGATTCCTCGCTCGGCGCCGCCGCACCGATGGCCGCCGTCAGCTGTGCCACGGTTTCTTTGGCATCACCCAGCATCAGCACGGTGTTATCCGCTTCATACAGCGGATTCGGCACACCTGCGTAGCCGGGCTTGGTATCGAAATTGCACACGATCACGGTTTTCGCCTCGGCTGCGTTCAGCACGGGCATACCGTAGATCGGCGTACCCTCGGCGGTGTTGGCCGCAGGGTTCACCACGTCGTTCGCGCCAATGATGATAGCCGCATCGCATTCGGCAAACTCACCGTTGACGGCATCCATTTCGTACAGCTTATCATAGGGCACGTCTACCTCGCACAGCAGCACGTTCATGTGCCCCGGCATACGCCCTGCCACGGGATGAATGGCGTATTTCACTTCCGTGCCGTTGGCTTCAAGCTTATCGGCCAGCTGCTTTACCGCCTGCTGCGCCTGCGCCAACGCCATACCGTAGCCGGGCACGATCATCACTTTTTTGGCGGTATTCAAAATCTCCTCCACGGCAGGCTTTTCGGCCGTTTTTGCCGCTTCGCTCTTTTCCTCTTTCACTTCGGCTTTGGGCGCCGACTTCTTCGCCGTAGCGCCCAGCAGAATGCTCATCAGGCTGCGGTTCATCGCCTTGCACATGATCTGCGTGAGCAGCAGGCCCGAAGCACCCACAACGCCGCCGATCGCCACCAGCAGCGGATCACCCACCGCAATACCGGCAATACCGCCTGCCACACCGCTCAAGGAGTTGAGCAGCGAAATGGTGATGGGCATATCCGCGCCGCCCACGCGAATGGCAAACGCCACGCCGAAAAACGCCGCCAGCAGCGAGATCGCCCACATACAACGGGGAGCAAACACCACCACTGCGAGTGTGGCAAGCAGCGTAAGCGCCACGATAAGCGAATGCGCCTTCCACACCACGGGCTTTTGCGGCAGCAGCTTGTGCAGCTTGCCTGCCGCCACCACGCTGCCCGTAAAGGTCACAAAACCAACCACCAGCGCCACGGCGCCCACGTACACGGCAAACAGATCGTCCTTCGCCTGCGGAATGGTGAGCAGCGCCACCAGCGCACTCGCCAAGCCGCCAAGACCGTTGAGCAGCGCCACTGCCTGCGGCATTTCGATCATCTTCACCTTCACGGCACCGACGATACCCACCACCGCACCGATGGCAATACCCAGCCACGCTTGCCACGCCGTGAGAATCTCGGCGTTATACATCACGACCGCCATGGCGATCACGGTACACACGGCAGAAAGGGTGTTACCGGCATTGGCGGATTTTACCTTGCTCATCATGCTGATACCCACCAGCACGCCCAGCACCAGTACGGCGCTGATCACGTAATACATCGTATCCGTCATGCCTTATTTATCCCCCTTCTTTTTAAACATGGCGAGCATACGCCCCGTCACCGCAAAGCCACCTGCCACGTTCACCATCGCAAAGGCGATCGCCGCAATACCGACGATCACGCTCAGCACGGGGGCTTTTTCCTTCAGCGCCACAGCCAGCACCGTCAACGCGCCCAGCACGGTAACGCCCGACAGCGCGTTCATACCCGACATCAGCGGCGTGTGCAGCAGCGTGGGCACCTTGTTGATGATAAAGTAACCGACCACGGCGGCCACCACGAAAATACCGATCAAAATATACGGCATATACACAAAAAACACTCCTTATACAAGAGTAATCCGCCGCAAGGCGGATTACTCGCAGTCGTATCAATTAGGCCTTCATCGCTTCCAGCGCGCCCTTGTGCACGATCTCACCATTGATGGTGGTCATAATACCGCGCACGATCTCGTCGTTTTGATCCAGCGTGAACACGCCGTCCTTGTTCAGGTATTTCACCAAATTGTAGATGTTGTTCGCAAACATCCAGGTGGAGCTGGTGGGCAGCATACCGGGAATGTTCTTAATACCCTCGATGGTCACCTTGTGCTTCACAGCGGTTTCACCGGGCTCGGTGATAGCGCAGTTACCGCCTTGGTCGATGGAGATATCCACGATAACCGAGCCGGGCTTCATTTCCTTCACCATATCCTCGGTGAGCAGCACGGGAGCGAGCTTGCTGGGCACCAGCGCCGAGCAGAACACGATATCCATTTCCTTAATGGTATCACGCAGCGCGGCGCGCTCCTTCACCAGCCATTCCTCGCTCAAGGCGTTGGCGTAGCCACCCTCGCCCACGGCCACCTCGGCAGGCACGCCCGTGTCCACGATCTTGGCGCCAAGGCTCATCGCCTGCTCGGCCGCCGCAGGACGGATATCGGCAGCGTACGTCACAGCGCCAAGACGCTTTGCGGTTGCCAGCGCCTGCAAGCCTGCCACGCCCGTACCGATGACCATCACGTTACACGGCTTCACCATACCCACGGCGCAGAACAGCTGCGGCATAAATTTCGCCAAATCGTTGGCAGCGATCAGAATACCCTTGTAGCCAGCACAGGTGCTCATCGAGGTGAGCGCGTCGAGGTTCTGGGCACGGGAGATACGCGGCACGCCGTCCAGCGTCAGGCCGATAACACCCTTCGCCGCCATATTCTTCACCATTTCGTGGTTCACGGGCGACGCAGGATGGATAAACGTGATAAGATATTGCCCTGCGTGCATCATATCGATCTCGTGCAGGTTCTTCGCCGTGTTAAACTGCGGCTCCTTCACCTTCAAAATAATGTCTGCCTTTTCATACAGCTCTGCCACGTCGGCCACCATCGTAGCACCTGCCGCGGCATACTCCTCGTCGCTGAAGAACGCTGCCTCACCGGCGGAATTTTCCACCAGCACCTCAAAGCCGTCCGCCTTCAGCTTGGCTACGGTTTCGGGAATCGCGGAAACGCGCCCTTCACCGTGCATAATCTCCTTGGGAATACCGATAATCATACGAATCGCACCTTTCTTTTATGTAAATCTTTATTGGTTACTGTTCTTCGGGCAGCAGGCTCACCTCGCACTTGTTGGTGGACAGCACCACCGACGTGCGCGTCATCGATACGCCCGATATCGATTTAATGTGGTTCAGCGTTTCCTCCAGCGTCACACGCGTGCTGGTGACGATCTTCAAAAGAAAATCAAAGTCCCCTGCAATGTAGTAGCATTCCGCCACCGCGCCGTGCGCGTTAATAGCTTCCACGAATTTCTCATAATACTTGGGATGCTCCAGCCCCACGAAAATAAACGCGATCAGATCGCGCCCCAGCAGCTTCTGGTCGATGATCGTGGTGTATTGCTGAATCAGCCCCGACGCCTCCAGCTTGCGAATACGCTCGATCACCGCCGACGTGGATAGGTTGATCTTCTCCCCAATATCCGTGGCATTCTCGCGCGCATTCGCCTTTAGACACGCCAAAATCTTGTGGTCAATCGCGTCCATATACGCACCCCCTAATTTCTTCTCCATTATATAAAAAACACCATAAAAAGTAAACCGCACAAAGAAAACGCCGTAATATATTCTGAACAAATATAAAACTCCGAAAAATATTCGGCGCTAACTTTTCACAAAACCACTCTGCCAAAAAATCTGCGGTCGCACTTTGACAATTCTTTCACAAGCACCGCAAAAAGGACTTGCAAACCTCAAAAAGCAGGAGTATACTACACCCAAAAGGAGGCGTGTTTATGACCGTTCAACTGTATCCCCACGTATTCGCCGCCGATACCGAAAACACCTTGTATTTCCGTTTCGACGAACCCGTGGATATCGAAAAACTGCAAATCAAGATTATTCCGATGGAAATTCACACCGTTCAGCACACCGATTTTCATATCAACGAGGGCTACCGCTACCCGTGGGCGAAAATGCAAGACGAAGGAAACGGCGTGTTCTCCACACGCTACGTCTTCAAAGGCGAACAACGCTACAGCATCGTAATCAAATACGACGGTGAAGCGCTCACCCGTCAGTTTGCCTATTCGGTAAACGAAGATCTGGCCAAGCTGCGCTGCTATAAGGGCGATACGCATCTGCACACCAACTGCTCCGACGGTGAGGGCACACCCTTCGAGGTCGCCTGCGCCTACCGTGCCGAGGGCTTCGATTTCATCGCCATCACCGACCATCACAAATATTGGCCGTCAGTGCAAGGCAAGGAGGAGGTAGAAGCCCTCACCGCCGCGTTCACCGTCTTCAAGGGCGAAGAGGTGCACAATATGGATATGGGCTACTTCCACCTCATCAACTTCGGCGGCAACGTCAGCATCAACGAGATCATCGAAACCAACGATGCCTACGTGCAAGCCGAAATCGACAAGCTGTTAAAGGAACGCGATTTTGAAGACCTGCACAATCCGCGCAGCGCGGCGTTCCGCATCTTCGTTGCCAATGAAATTCGCAAAAGCGGCGGTGTAGCCATTCTGCCACACCCGTATTGGAACATCGGTGAATATCAGGTACAGCCCGAAGAAACCGTCTACCACCTGCACCACGGCGATTACGATGTGCTCGAGGTGCTTGCCGCCAACGATTACGACGGCAACGGCAACAACCTGCAAGAGCTGCTGTACACCGATCTGCGCGCCGAAGGCTGTAAGATCCCCGTCTGCGGCGCCTCCGATGCCCACTACGCCCTCTCCAAAAAGGTAAACGGTCTGTTCGGCATTCAGTTCTCGCTGGTCTTCGCCGCCTCGCCCGAGGAGATCCCCGAAGCCCTCAAGGACGAGCGCGGCATCGCCGTTCACCAAACCGACGATACGCACTTCCACGTGGTCGGCCGCTACCGCTACGGTAAATACGCGCGCTTTTTGCTCAAGGAATATTTCCCTGCCTACAAAACGCTCGCCGCCGCCCACGCCGCGGCACTGGCCGCCAAGGACGCTGCCGCCATCGCCGCCGCCGAAGCCGCCATCACCGCCTACAACGCCA
>JAZQTE010000337.1:0-1705 GCA_045630505.1 Acutalibacteraceae bacterium
GCGGCTTAAAGTCGTATCCTCCGTGAGCGGCAGAATACAACCGGCGGCGTAGACCTTGCCGTCACGCAGAATCGTGGCACCGTCGTGCAGCGGGGCTTTGTTAAAGAAAATATTGCCGATAAGCTCGGCCGTGGGATCGGCGTTAAGCTCGGTGCCGGAACGGGCAATTTCGCCCAAACGGGTGCTGCGCTCAAACACGATGAGCGCACCCATACGGTCACGCTGCAGGGCTTCGGCCGCCGTGCACACAGCGCCGATCGCCGTTTTCCAGTTTTTCACGTATTCGCCCGCTTCGCCGCCGCCCAATACCTTAAAGCGTGAAAAGCCCGAATGCCCCACACGCTCCAGCGCTCGGCGCAGCTCGGGCTGGAAGATAACAGCCAAAATGATGAGCGCATTATCGAACAATACCTGCAGCAGATATTTGACGGTGGTCAACCCAAAAACGACCGCCGCACCGTAGGCCACCCCTAACAGTATAAAGCCCTTCAGCAGCTGCTCGGCACGGGAATCTCGCACCAGCTTGATGATACCGAATATCGCAAAAGCCACGATAAGGATATCCAACACGTCGGTTAACCAGTTGAAGCTGCGAAAAAACATTTTCATAGCTTCCCATACGCCTTCAAAAAACGTTGCCAATGCGCTCACCTCTTTCTATACCCTTTTATTGTAACATACTCTCCCGTGATTGCAAGGATTTTCTTGCAATTTCACACAAGATTTTCGCCGTTTTGTCCACCGCCTCCGCCGTGGTAAAGCAAGAGGGACACAGCCGCACCGCACCGCGTTGCAGCGTACCGATACAGCGATGTGCGCTTGGCGCACAATGCAGCCCTGCCCGTACCGCCACGCCTTCCTCGGCAAGCAGCGCCGCCGCCTGCTCCGAAGCAAGTGTTCCTACGTTCAACGTAAGCAGCGGCACCGCCACGGAAAGCGTGGGATACGGCGTGTACACGGTGATACCACGCTCCCCTGCCACCCAATCGTATAACCGCCGCATCAGCGCACATTCCTTTTGCGCCACGGCAGCAAGCCCGTGCGTCTTCACAAAATGCACGCCTGCGCGCAGACCGCAGATGGCAGGCACGTTCAGCGTGCCGCTTTCAAAACGGTCGGGTAATTCGTTCGGCTGCTCCGCCTGCAGCGAAGCACTGCCCGTGCCTCCCTCGGTGAGTGGCGGAAACGCCGCCTCTCCTCGGCACAAAAGCGCACCGATCCCCATAGGCCCGTACAAGGCCTTATGACCGGGCATACATAAATAATCGATGCCGTCGGCCTCCATATTCAGCGGCAAAATACCGGCACTTTGCGCCGCGTCTACCGCGAAGGGTATGCCGCGCTTTTTTGCCAGCTCACCCAGCCGTTTGATGGGCAGACGCACTCCCAGCACGTTGGAGGCGTGTGTGCACAAAATCAACTTGGTATTCGGCCGAATGGCACGGCGAAAGCTTTCAACGGTGCGCTCGTCATCGCCTGCATACACCGCCGCTTCGGTAAACGTCACGTTGGGCAGCGCGCACAACGGGCGTATCACGGAATTGTGCTCCAAGCAGGAGATCACCGCGTGACCGCCGTCTTTTAATACGCCTTTGATCACCGTGCCGAGCGCCGCCGTGCAGTTGGGCACAAAGCACACGCTTGACGGCTCTGAAAGCCCGAAAAATTCGGCCAACGCTTCGCGGCAGGCATACAAAGTCGGATC
>JAZQTE010000338.1:0-2934 GCA_045630505.1 Acutalibacteraceae bacterium
AACGACATGGCTACGTCCGACTTCGGGGGTGCCTTAAAGGTGACGTACCGCACCGACGGTACGGGGCGCGTGCTCGAAGGCGGCGAAATCACCGTGGAAAACACGCTGGAAAAATCAAACGGCGGCGCCGCGCTCACGATATACCGTGATCTGCAAAACGCCGTGCAGGTGCTTGCAGGGGAAAAGCTCAGCCGCGGCGCGGCGGTGATACTGGATATCGCAACGGGTGATATCATGGCAATGGCGAGCTTTCCGTCCTACGATCCCACGCGCCTTGCCGAGTATCTGGAGCGTGAGGATGCGCCGCTTTTCAACCGTGCCACCGCCGCGTACAATTGCGGATCGGTATTTAAAACGGTAACGGCGATGGCGGCGCTGGAAAGCGGTATTGCCGCCACGCAAACGTTTCTGTGCAGCGGTGCGGTGCAGGTGGGGGAGAATCGCATTAAATGTCACCACGTGCTGGGGCACGGGGCGCTCTCGATGGAAAAGGGCTTTGCGCAATCCTGCAACCCGTATTTTATTGGGTTGTCACAGCTGACGGGCGGCTCGCCGTTATACCGCTTCGCTTCGCTGCTGCGTTTTGACAGCCCTCTCGTCGTTATGCAAAACTGGCAGACCGACCGCGCCACGCTTCCCGAAGAAGCCGCGTGCGAGGGCGCGCTGCTCGCCAATCTTTCCATTGGGCAGGGCGATCTGCTGGCAACGCCCTTGCACGTGGCGGCAATGACAGCCTGCGTGGCGGCAGGCGGAGAATACCGCCGCCCCAATCTGTTCCACGGCGAGGTGGATGAATTAGGCGTGCTGCAGCCTGCCGAGCGTGAGCCGCCGCAGCGCGTATGCTCGCCCAAAACCGCCGAGCTGCTGAAAACGATGATGGGCAGGGTGGTGAGCGAGGGAACGGGTAAAGCCGCGGCACCAACGGTGGGAACGGCGGCAGGAAAAACGGGAACCGCACAAACGGGCTGGAAAAGCGAAAGCGGTGAAACAATGGTGCACAGCTGGTTTACGGGGTTTTATCCTGCCGATCGGCCGCAATACGCTATCACAGTGCTGGCCGAGGACAGCGGTACCACGGGAGAGGATACGGCCTCGGTGTTTGCGTTGCTGTGCGATACGCTGTATCGGCAGGGATTTGTAAAATTTCCATCTTGACAACACACGCGTAGTTGCGGTACAATAAGAGCAATAGGTCTACGGCTGTGACGGGAATCACCGTGTCCCTCGGCAGTATCAGAGAAAACGCCCTTTGGCTGTAAGGCGTTTCTGCCCACCACGGAAGCCAACCCCGAGCCTCATAGCGACGAGCTATGCGTACGCCTGCGTTAAAGGCATCGAGTGGCACCGCTTGCGGTGCAATTTGGGTGGTACCACGGAATCCTCCGTCCCATTTTGGGGCGGAGGTATTTTTATTTTGGAAAGGAAGAATCACTATGGAATGGACAGGCCTTAACGAACTGCGCGAGAAATATCTCAGCTTCTTTGAAAGCAAGGGGCATTTGCGTTTGCCCAGCTTTCCGCTGGTTCCCAAAAACGATGCCTCGCTGCTTCTCATCAACTCGGGTATGGCGCCGATGAAAAAGTTTTTCACGGGGGAGGTAACGCCGCCCCGTAAGCGTGTAACCACGTGTCAAAAATGCATCCGCACGCCCGATATCGAGCGCGTGGGTAAAACGGCGCGTCACGGCACGTATTTCGAAATGCTGGGTAACTTCAGCTTCGGTGATTATTTTAAGCACGAAGCCACGGCGTGGGCGTGGGAATTCTGCACCAAGGTGCTGGAGCTTCCCGTAGACCGCATTTGGGTTTCCATCTATGAAAACGACGACGAAGCCTTCGATATTTGGACGAAGGAGGTTGGCGTTTCGCCCGACCGCATCGTTCGCTTGGGAAAAGAGGATAACTTCTGGGAGCACGGCTCCGGCCCGTGCGGCCCTTGCTCGGAATTGTATTTTGATCGCGGCGAGCAATACGGCTGCGGTTCTCCGAATTGCGGCGTAGGCTGCGAATGCGACCGCTACGTGGAATTCTGGAACAACGTGTTCACTCAATTTGAAAGCGACGGAGCAGGCACCTACACGCCCTTGGAGCATCCCAATATCGACACGGGTATGGGGCTGGAGCGCTTGGCGTGCATTATGCAGGGCGTGGCCAATCTGTTTGAAGTGGATACCGTACAAAACATTATGAAGCACGTGGGGCGCATCGCTAACGTGAACTACGGTGAAAACGAATCCACCGACGTTTCGCTGCGTGTTATCACCGACCATATTCGTTCCACCACCTTTATGATCGGTGACAGCGTGATGCCCTCGAACGAAGGCCGCGGCTACGTGCTGCGCCGTCTGCTGCGCCGTGCGGCCCGTCACGGCCGTTTGCTCGGCTTGCACCGCCCGTTCTTGTATGAGGTGTGCGAAACCGTGATTGCGGAAAACCGTTCGGCTTATCCCGAGCTGGAGGAAAAGAAAGACTTTATCATCCGTGTGATCCGCAACGAAGAAGAAGCCTTTGAAAAAACGATCGACAGCGGCTTGGCGTTGCTTGAAACGATGCTTTCATCGCTTTCGGGCACCGTGCTTTCGGGCGAAGATGCGTTTAAGCTTTACGATACCTACGGCTTCCCCGTAGATCTCACGCGTGATATTTTGGAAGAAAAAGGCCTTACGGTCGATGAAGATCGCTTTAACGAACTGATGGCCGAGCAACGTGCCCGTGCCCGTGCTGCCCGTAAAGATGCGGGCGCCGATGCGTGGAAGGGCAACCCCGGTATTGCCGAGCAGCTGGCGGTTTCCTCCTTCGTGGGCTACGAAACGGTTACGGCCACCGCTTCGGTTACCGCTATTCTGCGCGGTGACGAATTGGTTGAAGCCCTCGCCGAAGGCGAAGAAGCTACGCTGGTACTGGATACCACGCCGTTCTACGGCGAAAGCGGCG
>JAZQTE010000339.1:0-7115 GCA_045630505.1 Acutalibacteraceae bacterium
CCCTACGGGGGTGGTGTTAGATTGTAGGGGAGCCGTTTCGGCTCCCGTATTGGTTTTGTGCGAGCTTCGGCGGGAGGGGGAACCCCTCCCCTACGGGGGGGGGTTGAGGTTGTGGGGATTTTTGCGGGCCGTCGAGGCGCCGGCCCCTACACACGAAATAAGCTTGTGCAAAAAGAAAAACGGCAGTGGAGTTCCACTGCCGTTTTGGTTATACCAGATAGAAGGGGGTACTGTTGGCGATCCAATGGTCGTTGCGGCCCTCGATCTCCACGCGGACAAATTTTTCGAGCTTGAGCCCCTTAAGCGGTACCTTGACGCTGATGCTCTTATCGTTGAACTCGGCGCTGTAGATAACGTTTTCGCCTGAGTACACACGCAGCTTGCGAATGGTATCCTGCGCAACGGTGGCGGAAATTTCCAGCGTACCGTTTTCAGCCTCAGCCACGGAAAGCTCGTCACCCGGCAGCTTGCCGCACAGCGTGACATCGGCTTCATCGAAGCCTGCGGCGGCGATGGTGTGGCCTTCCTTGATGGCCTTTACCACGCTGTCGCGGCAGGGCTCTGCGCCCTGCAGGTAGATGAAGTTGACGGCAGGGTTATCGAGAATACGGCGCGGGCCGTACAGGTCCACCGAGTTCATCACGGGGATGCGGCGGCCGAGCAGCCAGTATTTTTCGATGGGCGTGCCCGACAGCGGAATCATCGGTTCGCGGTCGACGGCGTCGATATCGTAGTCGTACCAATAATCGAAGTTCGGGTGGGTGGCGCAGATCACGCCGCCGTGGGCGTGCACGTAATCCACCGCCTCTTTCAGGTATTGGTTGACGTCTTCATCCGAAAAACGACTGCAGGTATACTTGGTGGTGTAGGCATCGGGATCGATGCCGATGGCCAAGTAGTGATACGTATTGTGGCTCTTATCGGCGTAACGGTCGTTCCAGTTGAAGGGATGGTATTCCTGCCCGTCCAAGAACAGCACCTTATCGTCGGAATATTTTTCGGTGTTGAGCTTGCCCTTATAAGGGGCATTATCCTTAATGGCGATAGAGCAGATATCGTACCCCATATAGCGCATAATCGCGTTGATGGTGCCGGGCGCCGAATCGGCGGCGTACCAGTCGAGCGAGTGCATATGAATGGCCAGCTTATAATTTTTCTTTTGCGGAAGCGTCTTTTTCTTCGGCGTGGGCAGTTCTTCGGATTCGCCGTTTTTAAAGCGTTCGAAATACGCCAGCAGGTTTTTGAGATACTTGCGCCAGAAGGCAAAGCAACGCTCGGCGTCCTCGGTGATGACCTCGGGGAACAGCAGCTGGTTATAGAACACCAAGCCCTTGCCGCAATTGGCACGGGCGATGAGCGCACCGTCGCGCACGGCAGGATCCATAAACGAACCGATGACCTCCCAGTTTTCGGGGAGCAGATAGCACGACAGCGCCGCCGTGCGTACCTCGTCGGGCTCTTTGGCGCTACTGGTGTGGTTCATACCGTAGGAGTTCACAAGAATACGCCAGTTCAGCATTTCGTCGGGCGTGATAACCTCCGGCTCGCTGAACAGACGGCGGCCGCAGTCTTCGATCCACGGCATCAGATACGTCATATAGGTGCTCTTATCGTCGGTAAAATCCTTTTTCCAGCCGTTGATGGTTTCCACATACCGATGAATGAGCTGGGTGTAGCCCACCTGCGGCGGCAGGAAATACGGGGCAAAGCGCTTGTAATCCTGATGCATAAACAACAGAATACCGCCGCGTTCTACCCAATCGTGAACGTAGCCTTCATCGTTTTCGATGTAATCGTTAAAGCCGTTTTGTTCGATGATGGCAATATCGAAATTCTCAAGATACCCACGCTGCGAAAAATCAATTTTCTCTACCGTAACGCCTTGTTCGCGCATAAAATCCACGAATGCGTACGGCGGACGGAAATAATACTCGAAATAACCGATGCGTAACGTTTGTGCCATTGTATACCACTCCTTACAGCAATTCGTCGCAGGTGATCCAACGATAGCCTGCGTCGGTCAAGGTTTTGGCGAGGGTGTACAGCTTTTCTTCGTAGTCGGGCTGGTAGACGTAATAGTCCTCGTAGAAATATTGCTCGTGCGTGGCCGTGCCGATATAATCGTAGTCAAGGGCGATGAGCTTGTTGAGGACCTCCAGCTCGGATTCCAGCGTGTGGAGGTTGAGGCAGGGGCCTGCGCCCAAGCTGCGGAAACGCAGACTGGTTTCTTCGTCCACGACCGACATATTCTTGCCGCGCATCGGAGCCAGCGTCTCTGTTTCGAGGTGGTTGTAGCCCGAAATAGAATTATTGATGGCGGTGTTGTTGCCGCCACGGTTAAACAGCATCGTTTCGGGCTGGCGGTTTTGCAGCAGACGGGCGGCGTGGCCGTAGGGCAGGCAATTGGGATCGCCCGTGTAGGGCGTTCTGTCGCCATAGGTGGGAGATACGATGCGCACGCCGCAATCGGCCAAAGCGTGGCAGCCTGCTTTACTGATCGGCAGCCAGTGCGGACACAGCACGTTGGAAAGCGCCCTTCCCCCTGCAAAGCGCTTGATCTCACCCACGATAAGCTCGTAGTCGTGCTTTACGTCTTCGTAGGTGGCGTTGACGTAAGGATAATCGGGGAATTCCTGCTTGGCGTGGAACGCCAAACGCAGCCAATCCGAAGCGGCTTCGAATTCCGCTTTGTAGCAATCGGGCATTTCCGAGAGGGTGAATTCATCGGTGCCGTAGAAGAAGTCGGTGCGGTAGAACAAATTGAGCTGCACCGTCATCCCCTGCTCGTCGTGTGCTTTTTTGAGCATCTTCATAAAGGGAATATCGAAGATCGATGCAGGGCGCTTGCGTGCAATGTCACGCATTACCCAAATAACGTCGTCGATAAAGAAATAGGCTTGCTTTGCCATACTGTGCATCCTCCTTATCGGTTATTGAAGCTCGTCGGCAGTAACCCAGCGGTAACCCGCTTCGTTCAATATTTTGGCGAGCGTGTAGAGCTTTTCTTCGTAATCGGGCTGGTAGGCATAATAGTCGGCGTAGTAATACTGCTCGTGGGTGGCGGCGCCGATGTAGTCGTAACCGGCGGCGACGAGCTTATTCAAGCTTTCCTTGATGGCTTCCAACGAATGCAGGTTGAGGCAGGGGCCACCGCTGAGACCGCGGAAGCGCAAGCCGGTTTCTTCGTCTAAAATCGAGTCGTTGCGGAAGCGGATGCGCTCGATATCGGCCTTTTCGAGGTGGTTGTAGCCACAAATGGAAGACGAAATGGCCGCGTTGGCGGCACCGCGGTTGAACAGCATCGTTTCGGGCTGGCGGTTTTGCAACAGACGTGCGGCGTGGCCGTACGGCAGAACCGTGGGATCGCCCGTGTAGGGGGTGCGGTCACCCGTGCTGGGAGTGACAATGCGCACACCGCAATCTTTCAGCGCGTGGCAACCTGCTTTACTGATGGGCAACCAGTGCGGGCAGAGCACGTTGGAAACGGCTTTTTCACCCGCGAAACGTTTGATTTCGCCCACGATGAGTTCGTAATCGTGTTTGACGTCTTCGTACGTGGCGTTAACGTAAGGATAATCGGGAAATTCTTGTTTGGCGTGGAAAGCCAAGCGCAACCAATCGGAAGCCGCTTCGAATTCGGCTTTGTAGCAATCGGGCATATCCGAAAGAGTGAATTCGTCGGTGCCGTAGAAGAAGTCGGTGCGGTAGAATAGGTTGAGCTGCACCGTCAAGCCGTGGTCATCGTGAGCACGTTTGAGCATTTTCATAAACCCGTTATCGAAAATCGAGGCGGGGCGCTCACGGGCGATGTCGCGCATAACCCAGATAACGTCGTCAATAAAGAAATACGATAACTTTTCCATAATTCATTCTCCTTTTTATTTCATTTCATCGGCCGTGATGAAACGGTAGCCGTATTTGTGCAGTTCTTCCGCCATCGTGTAGATACGGTCGGCAACATCGGGAATGTAGTTGTAATAATCCTCGTAGAAATACTGTTCGTGGTTGCCCACGCCGATGTATTCGCGGCCGTTGAGCTGAGCCAGACGCTCACGGATTTCTTCGCAGGTGTTCAGGTTGATCGTGGGGCCGCGACCGAGCTGACGGAAGCGCATACCCGTTTCTTTATCTAACAGCGAGGCGTTGCGGCCGTCCACTTTATCGAATTCTTCCTTCGACACGTGGTTGTAGCCCGCAATGGACGCCGAGATCGCCGTGTTCTTGGTGGGACGGGTGAACAGCCCCGTTTCGGGTTGGCGGTTTTGGCGCAGACGGGCGGCGTGGCCGTAGGGCAGCACGCTGTCGTCCCCCGTGAATTCGCTCTTGATGCCAACACTGGGGGACATAAATTTTACGCCGCAATCTACCAGCGCTTGGCAGCCGGCCTTACTGATGGGCAGCCAGTGCGGAATTACCGCCAGTGACCACGAGCCTTCGCCTGCAAAGCGCACGACCTCGCGGTGGATATCCTCGTAGTCGTTCTTTACGTCTTCGTACGTGGCGTTGACGTAAGGATAATCGGGGAATTCCTGCTTGGCGTGGAATGCGAAGCGCAGCCAATCGGCGTTGGCTTCAAATTCTGCTTTGTAACAATCGGGCATTTCCTTTAAGGTGAATTCATCGCTGCCGTAGAAAAAGTCGGTGCGGTAGAACAGATTGAGCTGCACCGTCATTCCGTGATCGTCGTGCGCACGCTTGAGCATCTTCAAAAAGGCGTTGTCGAAGATCGACGCAGGGCGCTGACGCGCCAGATCGCGGCAAACCCAGATGGTGTCGTCAATAAAAAAATAGGCTACTTTTTCCATAATAAGAACACTCCCTTTCCTTTATGGCTTCATTATAACGGCCGCCGACAAAAAACGCAATAGCCAGATAAAAGATATATGGACAAAACAACGATTTTGTGTTATAGTCAGCCTTGAGGTGATTGGCAATGGCATATGCTGTTTTAAAGTTTAACGCCCTTCCGCGTGTGGGGTTTGCGCATCATTTTCACGTGGAGAATTATGAACAAAACCACAAAAAGGAAGAAAACAGCTTGGAGATCGTCTACGTGAAGGAGGGCAACGCCCTGCTGGAAACGGGCGGCCTATGCACCGAGCTTGTCCAAGGCAGCGTGGCTGTGATCTTTCGCAATATGCCGTTTTCCATCCGTGCCGTGAACGGAGCGCTGCACCGCCACTGCAGCGTGCAGCTGCAGCTGGACTACTCGTTGACACTGATGGAGGACAGCACTCCCCCACCCACCGATTTTGAGGGACTGCTGTTGCCGTTGATCGTGCCGCCGTGTGCCGAGGCAGAAAACGTAAAAAAAGAACTGTACGCCATTGTTGCGGAGCTGGGAGTGTCACGCCGTGAGCGTGAATTTTCCGCCGCACTCACGGCGCTGGGTATTCTTTCGCATTTAGATCAATGGCAGCGGCAAAAGAGTATGACGGGAAGCACCGCTTCTATTTGGGAATACCGCATTAAGCAATATATTGCGCGGCATCTGCACACGGATATATCGTTGGATGTCTTGGCAGCGGCGCTGGGCAAAACGCCGAATTATTTGAACAGCGTGTTCCGCGCGGCTACGGGCAGCAGTATTCTTCGTTATATCAACGGCGAAAAGGTGCAGCGCATTGCCGAAATGATGGAAACACGGGAAATGCCGTTTAAGACGGCGTGTGCGGCGGTGGGCATTGCCGACGTGGCCTACGGATACCGTTTATTTAAGAAATATATGGGCGTGACGATGCGCACCTACCTTTCGGGCGAGCATACGAGAAAATAAAAAACAGCACTGCCACGCGCAGTGCTGTTTTATTTTAGTTCCTGCTCTAATTGTTGGTAGGCGGGCGTGTTGAAAAACTCCATCATCGAGATTTCCAATCCGTCGCAAATTTTTTTGATCGTAACGATACCGGGGTTTTTGCTTTCACCGTTTAAAATGCTTTTTATGGTGGCTTGCGGAATCCCCGCCATATAGCTCAGCGCGTTCGGCGTGATCTTGCGTTCGCGGCAAATTTCATATATGCGATTTACCGTGAACTCACAGATTCCCATACCGTCGCTCCCCCGCTTATACCATCGTTACAATTAGATGATATATCACTACACTCGAAATTGTTAGTGGTATATCACTAACTTTTCCTTGACACCGTCCGTCAAAGGTTTTATTATAGTGATACATCACTAATTATACCTTATTATATTTTGAGGGGGGTAACATATATGATGATGGTAAAGAAAACGTTGGCGGTCGTGCTGGCAGTAGTACTTCTTGCGGGCATTATGCTGGGCATTGTGGGTTGCCGCAATCAGGCAACACCTGCGGGCGCTACGGTAAAAGACGGGCTTTCCGCCTACGAACTGGCCGTGCAGTACGGATACGAGGGTACCGTGCAGGAATGGCTGAGCAGTTTGGAAGGCAAATCCGCCTATGCGATCGCACAGGAGAACGGCTTCACAGGCACCGAAGAGGAATGGTTGTCCTCTTTGAAAGCTACCGCCGGTAAAAAAGGCGTGGGCATTAAAACGGCCGCTTTCTCCGACAAAGGCGAACTGCTTATTACGTTAACCGATAACACCGTGTTAAACCTCGGTGTGGCTTTGGGCGCCAACGGTGCCGACGGTAAAGACGGTGCCGACGGCAAGGATGGCGTTGGCGTTACTGCCGCCAATATCAACGAAGACGGTCAGCTGGTACTGTCCTTCTCCGATGGGAAGATCGTCAACCTCGATAAGGTTGTTGGTATGAACGGTAACGACGGTATCGGCATTGCCGACACCGCTATTAACGAAAACGGCGAGTTGGTTATCACCTATTCCAACGGCCAAACGGCAACGCTTGGCACGGTTGTCGGCGCCGCCGGTGCGGCGGGCAAAGACGGTGCCAGCATCGTTGCCGCCGAAATCAACGAAAACGGCGAATTACTCCTCACCCTTTCGGATAATTCCACCGCTTCGCTCGGTGTTGTTGTCGGTGCTAAAGGCGACAAGGGCGACAAGGGTGACAAGGGTGACAAGGGCGACCAAGGCGAACAAGGCATCCAAGGTGAAAAAGGCGACAAGGGTGATCAAGGCGACCAAGGCGAGCAAGGCATCCAAGGCGAAAAAGGCGACAAGGGTGA
>JAZQTE010000340.1:0-1549 GCA_045630505.1 Acutalibacteraceae bacterium
GCTTGGAAAGCCCGTAGGCAGTGATGAAGAAAACGAAAAGAGCACGTACGTAACCCTGCTGGGGTTAGAGGAAGCACGGCGCTGTGCGGCAGAATATACCAAGCTCGCCAAAGAAGCGCTGGACGCTTTCTCCGAGGAACGTGCGGATCTGTGTGCGCTGGCGGATGCTTTGTTGGTGCGTACACACTAAAAGCGGTGCTGCGGTACCGCAGGAGGTCGTTATGGACAAGCCGATATTATCGACAATACAATCACCAAGCGATGTGAAACGCTTGCCGCGTGAACAGCTGGAGCCGTTGTGTGCCGAGCTGCGGGACACTATTGTGCAAACCGTGTCGCAAAACGGGGGGCATTTATCGTCGAACTTAGGCGTGGTGGAGCTCTCGGTGGCGTTGCACCGTGTGTTTGATTGCCCAAACGATACCATCGTATGGGACGTGGGGCATCAATGCTATGCGCATAAATTACTCACGGGGCGTTTTGAGAAGTTCGGTACGCTGCGTAAGCTTGGCGGCGTTTCCGGATTCCCGAAGCCTGCGGAAAGCGCTTGCGACTCCTTCGTTGTGGGGCACAGCAGTACGGCGATTTCGGCGGCAAACGGTATGGCTACCGCTAAAGCACTGGCAGGGGATGACAGCTATACCATTGCCGTGGTAGGTGACGGCGCGCTTACGGGCGGCCTCGCCTATGAAGGCTTGTGTAACGCAGGGCGCGGCGACGATCGCTTGATCGTGATTTTGAATGATAACCAAATGTCTATCAGCCGCAACGTTGGGTTTATGGCGCGGCATTTATCGGAGCTGCGGTCATCCGTGAAGTACGTAAAAACCAAAAAAGGCTTCAGCAACGTGCTTTCGGCGATTCCGCTGATCGGCAAGCCCATCTTCCGTGGCTTGGCGCGTCTTAAGGATCGGATGAAGGATTCGTTGTATAAAAACAGCGAGATGTTTGAGGAAATGGGCTATTATTATTTAGGCCCCGTGGACGGCCACGATCTTCGTGAGCTCATGCGGGCCTTGGAAACGGCCCGCCATTTAAGCCGTCCCGTGCTGCTGCACGTGGCTACAGTGAAGGGGCAGGGGTACAGCTATGCCCTGCAAAGCCCCGATACGTATCACGGCATTTCGAAGTTTAATATTGAAAACGGGCAACCCGAAAAAGGAGCGCCCGGATTTTCTCAAACGGCAGGGCGCGTGTTGTGCGAGCTTGCCGAAACCGACTCTCGCTTATGCGCCGTTACGGCGGCTATGATGAGCGGTACGGGGCTTTCGGCATTTGCAGAAAAGTTTCCGAACCGCTGCTTCGACGTGGGTATCGCCGAAGAGCACGCCGTTACGTTTTCTTCGGGATTGGCTGTGGGCGGTGCGCTGCCGGTGTTTGCGGTGTATTCCACGTTCCTGCAACGCGCATACGATCAATTACTCAACGATACTTCCATTATGAATAATCATATCGTATTGGCGATCGACCGTGCAGGCCTCGTTCCCGATGACGGTGAAACGCATCAAGGTCTTTATGACGTTCCGTTTTTAACCACGGTGCCGAACAC
>JAZQTE010000341.1:0-7119 GCA_045630505.1 Acutalibacteraceae bacterium
CGGGAAGCACCCGTCTCTACCGCTTGGAACACGGTGCGTTATCCGCGATTTAACGACTTATTTTCCACAAATCCTCCCCCCAGTAGAGTGAAAGAAAACCACCCTCCTGCGCCGTTTTTCTGTGTAGAGGTGTTATTAGCTGACGGAGAGTGACAAACTAAATGCTGTGTGCTACACTGAATAAGTAATCAAATTTTTTTGGGAGGCACCTAATAATGAGTACGTTCGTATTAAGCTGTTGATCTACCGCCGAAATCCCACCCGAGCATTACAAGCAGCGTGATCTCAGCTATATTTGTTTTCATTATCGTTTAAACGGCACCGAGTACCCCGACGATTTGGGGCAAACGATTGCGTTTGCGGATTTCTACCGTATGATGACGGAGGGCGCCGACACCGCCACGTCGCAGGTGAACGTTTCGGAATATCTGGATTATTTCAGCGCTATTTTAGAACAAGGAAAAGACATTCTGCACGTCGCGCTGTCGTCGGGGATTTCCGGTTCGGTCAACTCGGCCCGCAACGCGGCGGCGATCGCAGCGGAACGCTATCCTGATCGCAAGATCTACATTGTGGATTCGCTGGCGGCTTCCTCCGGATTCGGCCTTTTAATGGATAAGCTGGCAGACCTGCGTGATGCAGGTGCCACGATCGAAGAAGTGCGCGATTATGCCGAGGAACACAAGAATGAATTGCATCACTGGTTCTTCGCCACCGATCTCACGTTCTTCGTAAAGGGTGGCCGCATTTCCAAGGCGGCAGGCTGGTTCGGCGGTATGCTCAGCATCTGTCCGCTGATGAACGTGAACGATAAAGGCCAGCTGGTGCCCCGCAGTAAGATTCGCGGCAAGCGTCAAGTTATCAAGGCCATCGTGGACAAAATGGCAGAGCACGCGAAGGATGGCGCCGCCTACAACGGCAAATGCTATATCAGTCATTCGGCGTGCTACGAGGACGCTCGCGCCGTGGCCGATCTGGTGGAGGCTCAATTTCCGCAGCTGAACGGCAAGGTGATGATCAACGATATCGGTACCACCATCGGCAGTCACACCGGCCCCGGCACGGTAGCACTGTTCTTCTGGGGCGACACCCGCACGGCGTAAAACTTAAGCGGCAGAGATTTCTCTGCCGCTTTTTTGTGCCGTTTTGCAATGTTTTATCCAAAAGCGCATTGACAAGGGAGGGGAGTCCCGTTAAAATAGAAGGGAACTTTGGTGTGCCGCTTGCAAGGCGGCGGGAAGGAGAAAGTTATGTATCCCGAACTGTTAACAACCGTCGGCGGCGCAGCCGTCACCAATCAAGAAGAATGGCGTGAGCGCCGTGCCGAGATTTTGGATCTGTTCCAAGATCACGTCTATGGCCGCTGCCCTGTCGGCCGTCCCGAGGGCTTGCATTTTTCGGTTGGTTATGAGCGTCAAAACTATCAAGGCCACCGTATGATCTATCGCCAATTGTGGGTGAAATTTCCCGGCTATGCGTTCCGCGTGAATGCCTTTATCCCGTATTCCGATAAACCCGTACCTGCCTTCGTGCACAATATGCACGATTTCCATATGGAAGCCTCCTGCATCGTGCAGCAACCGAACAACGAGTCGGTTCCCGTGCTGGATATTGTGGGGCGCGGCTATGCTTTGTTTGTGGTATATAACAGCGAGATCTATCCCGATCTGGAAGCGCAAGCCAATCACGATTGCGGTATTTTTGCCAATTTGGGTCCCAAGCCGTCCGAACGCAAGGGCAACGATTGGGCGTCCATCGCCGCTTGGTCGTGGGCATTGTCCCGCGTGATGGACTATTTGGAAACTGATCCGCTGATCGATTCGAAACGCGTTTCCACCAGCGGTCACTCCCGCGGTGGTAAGGTGTCGCTGTGGGCGGCGGCGATGGACGAACGCTTCTCCATGGCCTATTCCAACGATTCCGGCTGTATGGGTACCGCCGTGCTGCGCGGCAAAGAGGGCGAGCATCTGGAATATATTGCCCGCGTGACCGACTGGTTCTGCGATAATATTCAGCAATACCGCGAAAACGAAGACGCGCTGCCCGTCGATCAGCATATGCTGGTGGCTGCTATGGCGCCCCGTCCCGTCTACGTAGCGAGCAGCTCGCAGGATAGCTGGGCCGATCCCTCGCACGAGCGTTTGTCCTGCCGTTGGGCGAGCGACGTCTACGAAAAGATCTACGGCCTCACGGGTGCAGTGCTGCCTGAGGAAAGTGAGATCAAGATGGAAAAGGGCTATCACGAGGGTACCATCGGTTACCACGTAAAGAAAGGTCCGCACAGCATCCGCGCTATCGACTGGCATCTGTGCATGGATTTCCGCGATAAGAAAAACGTATAATGAGCACGTAAAAAACGACCGTCTTTCCGTTTGGAAAGACGGTCGTTTTATGCTATCAGTTATTCGTAATACGGGAGAGGAACGCTTTGGTGCGTTCGTGCTGCGGATTGCCGATGACTTGATCGGGTGTACCTTGCTCTACGATCACGCCGTCGTCCATAAAGATAATGTAATCCGACACCTCACGGGCAAACTGCATTTCGTGGGTGACGATCACCATCGTGGTGCTGCCGTCGGCCAATTGGCGAATGACGTGCAGAATCTCGCCCGTAAGCTCGGGTTCGAGGGCCGAGGTGGGTTCGTCGAAGAACAAGATCTCGGGCTGGAGCGCTAACGCACGGGCAATGGCCACACGCTGCTGCTGGCCGCCCGACAGCTCGCACGGATACGAATCGTATTTCGCGGAAAGCCCCACACGGTCTAACAATTCACGGCCGAACGCTTCAATCTCCGCTAAAATAGCTTTGCCGTTCGCTTTAAAGTCCTCGCGTTCCTGCGCGTGAAGGCGAGGTGCCAAGCACACGTTTTCGAGCGCTGTGTATTGCGGAAACAGATTAAAGTTTTGGAACACCAAGCCAAAATGCAAGCGGTTTTCGCGGATCTCCTTGTCGCTGAGTGCTTTGGCTGCGGCGCCGTCGAAGATCTGCTTATCGTTTACCACGATGGTGCCGAAATCGGCGATCTCCAAAAAGTTAAGACAACGCAGCAGGGTGGTTTTGCCGCTGCCGGAAGAACCGATAATGGAGAGCACCTTACCCTTTTCAAGCGAAAAATCGATACCCTTAAGAACCACGGTCTTACCAAACCGTTTCTTTATATTTTTAACCTCTAATATCGCCATAACTTAACCTCTGAAATAATTCAGTTTCTTTTCCAAGCGACCAAGCGCAATGGTGAGAATACCCACGAACAGCAGGTAGAACACACCCGTGTAGAACAGCGGCCACACCATTGCTTGGGTGGCGGCCAGCTCCTTGGCCTGCTTGATGATCTCGCTCACCATAATGCAGTTGGCAAGCGCGGTATCCTTGATCAGCGTGATGATCTCGTTCGACATCGGCGGAACGATGCGCTTTACCACCTGCTTGAGCACGATCTTGCGGAACACCTGCGATTTGGTAAGTCCCAGCACGTAGCCGGCTTCGTATTGCCCACGGGGAATGCTTTCGATACCGCCGCGATAGATCTCGGAAAAATAGCACGCGTAGTTAAGCGAGAATGCCATCAGCACCGCCACGATACGTCCGGCATCCATAATGCCGAAGTTAAGCAGAAAATAACGGTCTACCTGCGCAAAGATGGGCTGGTTAAATAACAAGCCGGGGACGTAGTAGATAATAAAGATCTGCAGCATCAGCGGAATACCGCGCACGATCCAAACGATGATCTTGGAAACGGCTTGAACGGGCTTCCACTTGCTCATCGAGCAAAAGGCGATGGGCAAGCCGAGCGGAATACCGCAAATGAGTGTCACGGCAAAGATCAGCAGCGAGATGCCAAAACCGTCTAATAAAAATTTGGTAACCTCTAAGAACGACATAGTAACGCTCCCATAGCATAAGAGCAGGCATCCAACAGGTTGGATGCCTGCTCTGAATTTTGTTTTTGATTATTTCTGGCTGGAGAAATCGGTGATAGCGGGCAGGGGAGCCTCTTTACCGTATTTTGCGGCCAGTGCGGCGATGGTGCCGTCGGCAGGCAGCTTTTCAAGCTGCTCGTTAACATTGGCGGTCAGCTCGCTGCCCTTCTTGAAGCCGATGGCGTAGTATTCTACGTCGCTGGTCAGCGCACTCACGATCTCCAGATCGGCGTAGTCGCCCTTGCCAACGTAGCTCTTGGCGAGCTGTTCGTCAACCACGGCGAAATCGGCGGTAGCGGCCTTGAGCTCGGTCAGGCATTCGGTCTGCTTCAGGAAGCCCTTGAAGGTGGTGCCTTCGAAGCCCTTGGCATAGCCTTCACCGGCGGAGCCCTTTTCGGCAACGCCCAGCTTGCCGTTCAGATCGGCAGCAGCGGCAATACCGGAATCCTTTTTCGCGATAACAACTTGGCGGTTCTCCATGTAGTTGTAGGAGAAATCCACTTTCTCCGAACGGGCCACACCGTCGTGATCCGTGGTGTTGCAGGTGGAACCGTTCCACACGCAGTCGATGGTGTTGGAGTTCAGGTCGGTGTATTTCTGCGACCAGTCGATCTCCTGGAAGTTCACTTTGTAGCCCAAGTTGCCGAATACCTTCTCGGCCAGTTCGGTGTCGAAACCGATGAGCTTGTTGTTGGTGTCGAAATAGTTCATCGGATCGTAGATGGTGTAACCCACGGTGATGATCTTTTCATCAGCTTTGCCGCAGCCTGCAAAGCAGGTGAGAGTCAGCAAGCAAACGAGCAGAATGGCTAAAAAACGTTTCATAATTGTTTCCTCCTCTTTCTGACCTTTTTGGTCGATGGTGCTATTATACACTACCACATTAGCAAAGTAAAGTGGAAAATTGAAAAAAGTTAAAAAATTTTTTGCAGGTGCGTTTCCTGCTTTAATATAATGTATAATAGCAGCGAAAAAAGTTTACCGCAGTGCAAAAAAACGCTTGACTTTTCCAAGGTAAAGTGCTAAAATTCAAAACAACAACCGAATACGTTGTAACACGAAATGCGTTGAGCAGAAACCAGTAGGTTGGAAAGAAGCTGGAGAGAGTTGCCGGGTGGTGCGAGGCAAAGCGGGCGTCCTTCCGAATTCATTCTGTTAGCAGTGCCCTGAACAAGAGCGATCTTCTGTAGGAGGCAACGGGAGTTCCCGTTACAGAACTAAGGTATGATCTGTACCTGAAAAGGTCGCTATCGCGAGATGGCGGCGAACTGAGGTGGTACCACGGGAGTAATGAATTTCTCGTCCTCTGTATTCTGAATCGGAATGCGGAGGGCGTTTTTGTTTCCCTTCACACGCCGAAAAACCAAAGGCCGAAAAACCGTGCCGAAAGAAAGGGTGGCCGTAATGGCGCAAAACTACTATCAAAAAGAAATCGAAACCATGCCGGTTGAAGAAATCAAAAAGCTTCAATCCGAAAAACTCGTAAAGCAGGTGAAGCACGTTTACGAGAACGTCCCGTACTATCGCAATCTGATGGACGAAAAGGGCGTGAAGCCCGAAGATATTCAAGGGATCGAGGATCTTCACAAGCTGCCGTTTTTGTGCAAGTCCGATCTGCGCGATGCGTATCCCTACGGTCTGCTTGCCAAACCGCTGGAGGATTGCGTGCGCATTCATTCCACCTCGGGCACCACGGGGCGCCGCGTGGTAGCCTTCTACACGCAGAACGACGTGGATTTGTGGGAGGATTGCTGTGCCCGTGCCGTGGTAGCGGCAGGCGGCACGAAGAAAGACGTTTGTCAGGTCGCCTATGGTTACGGTCTGTTCACGGGCGGTTTCGGTCTCAACGGCGGATCGCACAAAGTCGGCTGCCTCACGCTGCCGATGTCCTCGGGCAACACCGAACGCCAAGTGCAGTTTATGATGGATCTGGGGGCTACCATTCTTTGCTGCACCCCGTCGTATGCCGCGTATATCGGCGAAAGCTTAAAGGAACAAGGCTATAAGCCGGAGGATATTCCGCTTAAGGCAGGTATCTTCGGCGCCGAACCGTGGACGGAAGAAATGCGCCGCAGCATTGAAGAAACGCTGGGTATTAAAGCCTACGATATTTACGGCCTTACCGAAACCACGGGCCCCGGTGTAGCATTCGAATGCAGCGAGCAAACGGGTATGCATATTAACGAAGACCATTTCTACGCCGAGATCATCGATCCCGAAACGGGCGAGGTTCTTCCCGAAGGCAGCAAGGGCGAGCTTGTGTTCACCTCGCTGGATAAAGAGGCGTTTCCGCTGCTGCGTTACCGCACCCGCGATATTTGTGTTCTCTCCCGTGAAAAATGCTCTTGTGGCAGAACGCTCATTAAAATGGCGAAGCCGATGGGACGCACGGATGATATGCTCATCATCCGTGGCGTCAACGTATTCCCGAGTCAGATCGAAACCGTGCTGCTGAACGAAGGCTATCAGCCGAACTATCAGATCGTTGTTGACCGCGTCAAGAATAACGACACCTTCGAGGTGAACGTGGAAATGACGCCTGAAAAGTTCACCGATAAGGTCAGCGAAATTTTGGCCATGGAAAAAGCGCTTGCCGGTGCTATGAAAATTATGCTCGGCATCAATCCCACTGTGCATCTGGTGGCGCCGAAATCGATTGCCAGAAGCGAGGGCAAAGCCGTTCGTGTCATCGATAAGAGAAAACTCGTGTAAGTACGGAAGGAGAATGTAATATGGCTATCAAGCAATTAACGGTATTCGTAGAAAACAAACAAGGCACGCTGGTGGCGGTGACCGAAACGCTGTCCAAGCATAATATCAATCTCCGTGCGCTGTCTATTGCCGAAACCGAAGATTTCGGCATTCTGCGTCTGATCGTCAACGACGAAGCAACGGCGGAAAAGATTCTTTCCGAAGCCGGCTATCTTATCAAGATGACCGATGTTGTCGGTGTAAAGATCGGTGACGAGCCGGGTAAGCTGTCTGCGGCGCTGAAGGTGCTGGATGAAAATAAGATCAATATGGAATATCTGTATGCGTTTATGTCCCGCACCGAAAAACACGCCTACGTGGTTATCCGCGTAGAAGATAATGCCGCCGCCGAAGCGGCGTTGACAAACGCAGGCTTTAAGATCGTCACCGAAGCCGACGTTCTTAAATTGTAAAAGAAGGGTTACCATACAAATGAATTTCCACAGG
>JAZQTE010000342.1:0-10073 GCA_045630505.1 Acutalibacteraceae bacterium
ATACCGCGGTGCGTGCCAAGAACCTTGCCTTCTTCGTCTATAAACTGACCTTCTATACAGCGAAGCCCCTGCTTTTCCTGCAAAAACGCAAGATAATCGCCATCGGGAACGAAGCAGATATCTTGGCTGTCGGGACGATTAGCGTTTACAAAGCCACGTGCCTCGGCCATTATTCTCAATTCGGGTTTATGGTAATTCCCCAACGGGAACAGCGTGTGCGACAGCTGGTGCTGTGTGAGCATATACAGCACATAGCTTTGGTCACGTGCGGGATCGGCCGCCTTCTTGAGCAGCCAGCGTCCTGTTTTTTCATCATATTCACAGCGCACGTAATGCCCCGTAGCAATGCCATCGTAGCCTTTTTCCAGCGCTTCGTCCAGCATTCTTCCGAATTTAACACAGCGGTTGCAAACAATACACGGGTTGGGAGTGCCGCCATTTTGATATATACTTGTGAAATCCGCCACTACGGTATTACGAAACAACTCGCTGTAATCCCACACCGCGTGCGGAATTGCAAGCCGTTTTGCCGTATCGGCCGCATCCTTCTCCCCTTGCAAAATCTTTTCGCTGACACCGTTCGGATCTGCCGACAAGCGCAGCGTAACGCCCTCTACACGATACCCTTGCTCTTTCAGCAACGTCACTGCCATCGAGCTGTCAACACCGCCGCTCATACCAACCGCTATTCGTTTTGACATTGCTGTTCATCTCCTTTTACGAAAAGCAAAAAGCACTGCTCGCGCAGTGCTTTTTGTTTTGGAGCTACCGATCCGATTCGAACGGACGACCTGCTCATTACGAGTGAGCTGCTCTACCTGCTGAGCCACGGTAGCACGCAGTGTTTGTATTATAGCAAAGGATTTCGAGATAGTCAAGAGAAAATTTTTAGGAATTTATTTTTTTCTTGCAAATTTTGTCGAATTATGGTTTACTAGTATTGTAATTATGTGTATGAGGCGATTTTTATGTTTGACAATCACCTTTTATATGACCTCGATTTCGGAGAAAGACTCCGCATCCTTCGTGAAGAATGTGGACTAACGCAAGACGTGCTTTCGATTTCTACCGGTATTGAACGTTCCACGTTGGCGCATTACGAGTCAGGGCGCGTTATCCCCTCGCTCAGCCGTATGCGCCGCATCGCTGCAGCACTTTGCTTGTCGATTGACGATCTGTTGCAAACCGCCAACTACGGCACCACTTTAAGTGATGGAGGTTTTCATAACGTGGACGATTTCTTTGCTGTAAAGGATGGCGACCAATCCCACGCCGCCGACATCGAGCCTGAGGAGCAGCTGCCCGAAAACTTGGGTGGGCTCACACCCGAGGAGCAGCTTCTTGTTTTGTATTTCCGCCAGCTGCACGATCACGATAAAACGCAATTTATGGCAGAGGTTTCCATCATTTCCGCGCGCACGCGCGAGGAGCTGTACGGCCCCGATGAGGAAGATATCGTACTCACCGAAGAAGAATACCAAAAGAGAAAAAACAAGAAATCATAAAGTAACCGCTCGGCCTATGCCGAGCGGGGTTCTTTTACGTAATATCTCGTACGGTAAGCACGTTATCAGCTACCGTAAAACGCACGTTAAGGCCGCCGAAATCCATAGCGTATACCCTTTCGGGATCGTGCTGATACGATGGGCGCGGATCTTGCCTGAGCACCGCAAGCAGTGCTTCACGCTTATCAGCGGGGATGCGTTCCTTTAATTCATCGTCACACACAACGAGCAATCCATAATTCACAAAGGCATCCGCAAAGCCGCCTACCGCTTCGGGGTGTGCGTCGGTATAGGCAAGGTATGGTTTGATATCCAAAATCGGGGTGCCGTTCATCAAATCGGCACCTGCCACGCGAAGCACCGTTCCAAGGGTTGGATGTTCCTCCACGCCCAGCAATTTTACCGAAGACAGTCCAACAGAATTGGGACGATACGGCGAACGGGTGGCAAACACGCCCATTCGGCGGTTGCCGCCCAAACGCGGTGGGCGAACCGTGGGGCTCCACCCTTCCCGTTCGGCTTTGGAAAATTGCCACAGCAGCCACAGGTATGAATACTCCTCAATTCCCCGCAAGGCTTCCCGATTACGGTAAGGTTCTGTGAACACGACCAACGATGTCACAGCTTCCACCAAACCGCTTTGGCGCGGAACACCGAATTTATCGGTATAATCGTTTTGGATATGCGCAATAATCTGCCATTCGGCCATACTTAATCGTCTCCGCTCGGCACAAAGCCTTCAAATATATAGGTGGAAAATTCGCTGCGGCACTTATCCAACGCCTCTTGCGTTGTAAACGTCCAGCCCACGGGAAAAGCGCCGAGATACGTGCATAGCTTGCGACAAACGTGTTTGGCATCTTCGTGCTTGTAAGAAACGAAATCAGGGCGCGCCAGCACATTAAATACCAAACAACCGAGCAGGCGCTTATGCAGCTCCTCACCGTAAAAGCCGGCCGACAGCTGCCCGCGGCACACGTCCTTACGATGACGGCGATACCACGACAAAACGAACGGATAGAACGATTGAACCCAATACACGCCGTTATAGGCAGACAACATTGCATTGGCTTTTTCACACAGAGCCTTGCACGTTTTTGACATACATTTAAATTCGACAAGCAGCGGCACTTGACCGTTAACGACTTCTAAACACTCCTGCAAAGTAGGGATACTTTCCTCACTCCCTGCCAAACGCAGTTTTTTCAGTTCAGCAAGCGTGGTATCTTCGATGATATGCGATTCTCCGCACACGCGTACCGTATCGTCATCGTGAAACACCACGACTTCCCCGTCGGCCGTGAGATGAATATCGATCTCAATAGCATAACCGCGTTCGATAGCAGCCCGAAATGCCGCAAGCGAATTTTCGGGCATATTCTCTGCGAGGCCGTGCAAACCACGGTGCGCAATATAACGTCCCGTCATATCGCCGCGAGCCGCGTGACGGCGGAGCGACGGAAAAACAAGAAACAAAAACAAGGCACACAGCGCCGCTGCGATGATAAGAACCGCTATCACCGTTAGCCCTCCTTCACACGGACGTCGCCGTGCTTAACAAACAGCATTGTAACGAAGGACAAGCCCGAGAACAACACCGCATAGGGAAACAGCACTGCGTAGCCGAAGCCCAGCTTATCGATGAGTAAGCCGGAAAGCAGCGGCGTGGTGATCTGCGCTGCCATAGAGAAGGTGTAATAAAGACCGGTGTATTTACCCACGTCGGAGCCTTTGCACATTTCCACTACCATGGGGAACGAGTTTACGTTGATCGCTGCCCAGCCAACGCCGACCAAGCCGAAAATGACATACATAAGCGGGCTGGCCTGCGTAAAGAGCATCGCACTGGCATAGCAAACCGTCATCAACGTAATGCCGATCAGCACCGCCGCCTTACGTCCCAGCTTGCGAGACAAGAAGCCGAGAGGGATAAACGCCGCAATCGCAGCCACCGTGGCGGTGAGCAGATAACCGGACGAGGTGCCGAGATCGACGTTCCATTGGTCAACACAATAGCGTGAGAAGGCGGTAGTAACGGCATTGTACGCCATAAACCACAAGAAAACAGACATTAAAATCAAAATCAAGCTGCGCAGCACGGGACGGGACAGCTTCCCCGTGGCAGCAACCTCAGGTTGCTCTTCGGGTTCGTTTTCCACGCCGCATTCCGCAAGCAAACGGTTTTCGCGCACCGCGAATACCATAATGAGAACGACAACCAGCATAAAGCCGGCAACCACCAAGAAAACGGGCAGGAAGGATTGGTCTTCGGCATACACCGTTTCTCCCAGTTCGTTTTTCTCGCTACGCAGCATAAACATCATCACGATGGTGGAAAAAATACCGCCGAGGTAGCCCACTAAATTGATAACGGCATTTGCTTCACTACGCAGGCGCTTGGGCGTAACGTCGGGCATATAGGCCACCGCAGGCGTACGGTAGGTTGCCATTACGACAAGCAGCAACACGAGTGACACGGTGAAGCCCCAGAAATGGCGTTGCTGTTCAAATAAAGCCAATACCACCATCAACGCCACAGCGGCCAGCGTACCAAACAGAATGTACGGCGTGCGACGCCCCAGACGCGTGCGTGTGCGATCGGACAGTGTGCCGAACAACGGCAACATAAAGATAGCGAGCACGTTATCGATAGACATAATGGCATTCGCCGTAAAAGTTTGCAGGCCGAACACGTTTTCCAAAATATACGGAATCACTTGATCGTAAAACTGCCAAAAGGCCAGAATGGACATAAATGCCAAACCGATAAGAATAGTGCGTTTGTAATTTAATTTCATTTCTTCTCACCTCGCGATTATTGTAGCATACGGCACTGCCAAATTCAAGATGCCGTTTACATTTCTTAAAATCCATATTTCTTTTTCAAAAGGAAAAACACCCGTTTATTACGGGTGTTTTCGAATTAAAAGAAATCCGGAATAACGGACAGTGCTTCGTCAAGCGTTTCGGAATAGCCCTCATCGGCCGCCTTTTCCAATTCACCAACAAATTCTTGGTATGCATCCTTACCAAGCAGCTCTTCCAAGCGTTCGTATTCGCCGTTTTTGATATCCTCGAACGCTTCGGTATATTCACGATTTTTCAGCTGGGCAATCAGCGGATCGTAATCGCCGGTTGCAATTTCGTCGATCAGAGGTTCAAACTCTTCCCCAAGCTGCTCCAAAAGCGGCTCTTTAAAAGTGGAAATAATGCCGGAATAATCGCTGTTCATAACCATTCCTGCTAAGCCGATCACTTCTGTAAAGTTGGAAAACTCCATACCGGGAAGCGCTTCTCCAAGCGCATCGTTAATGGCAGGCAGTGCCAAATTACCAATCACCAAAACCAATCCGACGATGCACAGCACCGTAAGCAACACGGAAATAACCATCCACGCCATCGCCGCGCGAGCAAAGTTTTTAATGCTTTGATTTTGAGGAGCAAACATCATCACAAAGCACGCAATAAACCCTGCCACGGGAAGTGAAAACAGAACGATCATCCCCAAATACGCCCAAAAACCAACGCCCTCTTTCTTGGCAGGCGCCGTTTGTTCAAAGACGGGCATAACCGGTTTCGTTTCGGTTGCGGACTCTTCTACGGTCGGTGTTACTTGCATTTCTTCCATAATTAATCCCTCCTTACTTGTAGCATAGCACAGTAAGGAATATTTTTCAAGTAAAAATAACAGCCGTCTTTCGACAGCTGTTATCAAAATCATTCCCAATACGGAAGCGAAATACCCCTCCCCGTTTCTTTAGCGCTGCGATAACAACGCGCAGCCACAGCAACGACGTATCGATGACATATTTGAACGTCCCTGATTTCAACGAACAATATACGTTGTATGCATATTACAATCCCAAAGCCTATTATGGCAACGTACAAAGCTTTCTGGAATTTTTAAAGAGTATGAATATATAGGACGAACCCTCGGCTTTCAGCCGAGGGTTCGTTCATTATCCGCACTGTACGGCAAACCATACGTTTTCAAAACGCCGTGCCGCCATATCTTCTTTCTTTATATAAAAATAGAGCATCCCACAATCACCGAACATCCACTCAAAATCTTCGGCTTCGATGGTGCCGAGCTGCAACAGTAACGTCCAGTTTTTGGCTTTCTCTGCAATTTCGATTTGCTCTTCATCAGACGTTTCCTCAAAGCTTTTCGGATCACCCGAATACAAGCCGCGAGCCGCACGTTCGCAATCCGTGAGCATTTCGCCTTGTATGATATCGGCGTATCCTAACAGCTTGTGACGGTTCGGATCGTCTTCCTCGGCAATTCCCAGCTGTTTCGTTGCTTTGTCAAACGACTTGTAATCGCATTCCACACCGCTGCGCATTGAAAATTCTTCATAAGAAGGATACGACGGCTGCACGTCAAAACGCAACGCCAATTCCGGCATGCGATATTCCTCACACAGCGTGTCCGGCACGGCAAACGGTATAAAATCCGTGGTATCTTCAAAGTAATACACTCCGGCAGCTCCCGCATCCTCGGGATCAAAACCCCACCGAAAGGATTCGCACTCATAAAAGAACGAGAGCAAGCCCTGCTTCGGCAGGACGTTTTCCGTGTCAAGCCCCTCCAGCTCCGCTAAATTGATTTGGCAGAAAAAAGAGAGCGGCCGCGTCACTCCGTCTTCGTTATCCTTAAAGGTCGGCCACACAAAATCGGCAGGTAAAAAGGGCTTTCCGCCAATCTTGCTTTGGTCAGCCCTTGCCTTTTGGGCGGCCTTCTCTGATTCCAACACGATTTCCTGCTTAAAAAGCTTTTGTAATTCGGCGGCAACGTCGACCTTTCCTTTTTTGAAAAAACCCAAAAACGACATAGCCAATCACATCTCCTCTTGCTTATTCATCCGCTTGTAAATTACCAACGCTACCGCCAACGACGACAATCCCGCCGTCAGCTTGCCGATCATCATCGGGAAAATATACGCTGTGTCGTATGCCATAGTGAAGGCTACGTGGCTACCGATTGCGAACGCAGCCGAAACCAAAAACGCCGAATTAAGTATAATTCCCTTTTTATCCATACGGTTCACCATTTCCAACGTTGTGGCATTGGTGACGAGCGTGGAAAGCAAGCCCATTGCTGCCGTTTCGTTTACACCCAATCGGCGGCCAAGCGCCACAAGAGGCTTGGCAAGCACCTTGGAAACCAAGTGCATCAGCACGAATGCACCCGACAGTACCACCGCTGCATTCAGGCAAATATCGCCGCCTTCTTTAATATCGGCCAAGCCTTTTACCGGCTCCCAGCCCGTGAGCGCCTTTAAGATACCGAGAGATAATCCCACGGTGATCAAGGCTTTAATGCACACGCCGAGAATCGAAAACAGCTTCACGGTAAAATGCGGAAGCAGCAAAAGGCCGACAGCAATAAGCAATGACAAAAGCAACAGAGGCAATAAATTGATAAGCAATAACCCTATCGGCAAACCGGTGCACAAGCCCGAAACAAAACAGCCCACGGGAATCGTGACGATGCCGCACAGCATACCTAAAAATAAATCTCGGTGATGCTCCTTCTTTACCACGCCCAGCGCATAAGGAATGGTGAACGATACGGTACAGCCCATCATCGAGGACACCACCAACGCATTGAACATACCAATACCCTTGTGCTGCGCCAGTTCTTCTGCTAACGGCGCACCGCCCATATCGTTGGCGAACAACGACGCAGGAATCACCGACGGATCAATACGTAAAGTTTCATAGAGGCCGGCGCAAAAAGGCTGCAGCCATTCCGCCAGCAGCGGCGATATAATAATCATACCGATCATCGACAGCGCCATATTTCCGAGCAGCATAAATCCGCGCTCGAATTCTTTGCCAAGGCCAAAGCGATTACCGAAGATGCGGTCGGCTGCACCCAACAAGGAGAACACAAGCATAATCAGTGATACGAAATTCATAGAAATTCTCCTTACAGCGCAACGGCTTCAAAGCCGCTTTCGGTTAAGATATACCGTTCGGTAAAGCCGCATTCCTCAAGTATTTTTCGAGCTTCTTCAAAGCCAAGGTCTAAATGACGGGCATCGTGGCAATCCGAAGAAATAATAGCACCGAAGCCGCGGCTCTTCAGCTCCTTCACAAGGGGAACGGAAGGATACGGCATGGTGCGATACCCACGGGAAATGGCGCCCGTATTCACTTCAAAAAATGGAATTTTACCGCGCAGCGCCTCCATAGCATCGGTGGCATAGCGCAGATAATCGGTCGACGATTCATCGAACAGCGGTGCGGCCTCGATATTTTTGGTAATCAAATCGAAATGAGCGATGATATCAAACTTACCGTATTGGGGCAGCTGCGCCATCGCTTCATAATAGGCTTTAGCAAAGGCCAAGCCATCACCGCCAAAATGGGTGTGTATCACGTTTCGTACCACGTCCAACGGACGATCGAAGCCTACGTAATCATCACCGAGTTTCAAATAGTGCACCGAACCAATCAAATAATCATACCCCGTCATGTCGATATCAGCGTACATATCTACTTCTAATCCTAAATAGATGGGGAACGTTGTTTTATATTCTTCTTTCAGCTGCGAAATCTTCTGTTTATACACTTCGGTCTTTTCAACGGTAACCGTTTTATAAGGCGAATACCACATAGGACTGTGTCCCGAAAAGCCCAGCGACTCAAACCCCTTTTCCATCGCCGTGCGGATAAGCACCTCGGGGGTATCGACACCGTCACAATACACGCTGTGCGTATGTAGATTTTGCAAATGCCTCATCGAAATCACTCCTTTGAAAGCCATCTCGCAGTATACCATCAAATTATAAAAAAATCAATCGTTCAAAGCGATTTCAATAGCCACCACACCGTATCGACTTTGTTCCTCAACTGAATAATAGGCCTCCATATCACGGGGCGAGGCGGTAGCAAGCTCCTCTTCTGTATAACCGCACCGTTCAAGCGGCAGTGATTGATACAACTGTTCGAAGTTTTTAAACAAATGCAAGCAAAGCACGGTAACGGTAATCGTTTCGTCGGTGTTCCCCAAATTGGTAAACACGATGGTATCCCCGACTTTTACCTCCTGACGTTTTTCGTCATACAAGCGAAGCTCGTAAATCTTCTCACCCGAAGCTATCGCTTTAAACGGCTTTGGATTTAATTTCATTGCGTGAACCATAGCTTTCTCCTTTGGCAAAGTAACAATCTTTGGGCTTATTATACATTCCTGCATTTTAAAAAGCAAGCAAAAAGTAATCAGCCGATCTGTTTTCTTAACGGCCTTTCGAATCCCTCCGTGCAAAGCAAAACACACCACCGTGTGGTGGTGTGTTTTTGTTTTGCGAAAGAGCGACTAAAAGTAGTGTAGGTAGGGGTAAAAAGCACTAAAAGTAGTACATATTATTTGGTCTTTTTCTCATTTTCTCTTATTTCTTGTAGTGAATATGTTTTACCGCAAGCGGCACATAAAAACTCTGTCCAAATAAATTTGATGTTTCCTATCATATAGGTGTCACCGGAAGAAAAATCATAGTCTTTTGCTTCCTCGGAATTTGAGTTGACAATCTTTGATACCTTGGTTGTTGTAAGCAAATTCATACAAGTAGGGCAATAATGCTTCTTGAATCGCACCCAAAACGGTCTTGACCATTCTCTTTTAACACCGTGGATTTTCAAGCGGATCACCCCTTTCGGTTTTATTATATCATAAAATGCTGTATTTTTCAATGATATATCGCTGCCGCAAAACAAATCAACGGCTTGCCGTTGCATATCATCAATGGGTCGCATTGTATATCACCAACACGCAGTGTTGTATCTCATCAAGCCGCAGAAGGATACACGCTGGCGCGTGATGAGATACAGCCCGCAGGGCTGATGATATGCACCGCACTTAACGCGGTGATGATATACCAAGCCTGCGGCTTGGATAAAAAAAGAAGTAACTTTTGGTAGACAAAAGTTACTTCTTTTTTGGAGCAGGGTACGGGAGTCGAACCCGCCTCAGCGGCTTGGGAAGCCGCTGTACTACCGATGTACGAACCCTGCATTGTCGCTATTATAGCATCCTCGAAGCAAAAATGCAAGCCGATTTTTCTGCCCTTTTGCGACAAAAATCATTTTACTAAATTCCGATTTGTCGGTGAGTTTCGTTTTATGATTCGTAGGGGCGGACGACTCTGTCCGCCCTGTGTAGGCACTTTCGAATTTGTGCAAACTGCGTTTGCACACGGGCGCACAGAGTCGTGCGCCCCTACGGGTGCAAATCAAAACAGACCGATAAATCGGAATTTGTATTATTTTAATCGATATAGCGGATATTGAGATTGCTGAAGCCATTTTCGAGCGACAGACGGACGGTGCCATTTGTCGTTTCAGCAGGTTTGCCCTCAATATGGACCTTGGATAAGGCGGAGTCGCCTTTGATCACCTCGACTGCCAAATGCTTCGGGAACAACAAGGTCAGAGAACCAAAGCCGTGTTCTACCTCGATCGTGCAATCAGGCGATGCCGATTTGCATTCGGAAAAATCGATCGTGAACTGGCCGAACGCAGTTTCAATGCTGCCGCCACGAAGAACGTCGGCATTGACCA
>JAZQTE010000343.1:0-1834 GCA_045630505.1 Acutalibacteraceae bacterium
ACCCATATTGATCATAGGTTCAATGGCTAAGGTCATACCCGGCAGCAGCCGTTGGCCGCGTCCGGGAGTACCGAAGTTGGGGACGCTGGGGTCTTCGTGCAGATTCGTGCCTACTCCGTGGCCGACAAATTGCCGTACGACCGAGTAACCACGCATCTCGACATACCGTTGCACGGCCGAGCCGATATCGCCGATCCGATTGCCTGCCGTGGCCGCTGCGATGCCTTCGTAAAGGCTTTCGCGTGTGGCGTCCAGCAAACGTTGCGCTTCGGGAGTGATCTCCCCCACCGCAAACGTCGCGGCGTTATCACCGTGATAACCGTTAAAATACGCACCCACGTCGATGCTGACGATATCGCCCGCAACGATCTTGCGTTTATCCGGTATGCCGTGGATAACCGTTTCGTTCACAGAAATGCAGGCGCTGGCGGGAAATCCCCCATATCCCAAAAAGGATGGCTTGGCGCCTTGACTTTCTATATACCGACGAATAATGGCATCGAGCTCCGCGGTAGTAATACCGGGTTCCACTGCCTCGCCGGCCAGCTTTAATGCCCGCGCCGAGATTATGCAGGCTTCCCGCATCATGGAAAGCTCTCGGCCGTTCTTTATCATAATCATACCTTAACCCTCAACGGCGGCCAGAGTCAGTTTGGTCGTATCGGCCACTTCCTCTTGCCCTTCCACAATAGCAAGCTTACCTTGCTTCTTGTAGTATTCCTTCAGGGGCTCGGTCTGCTCGTGATAAACCAGCAGGCGTTCCCGAACTGTGTCCGGATGGTCATCCTTGCGCTGAACAAGGGTGTTGCCGCACTTGTCGCACACGCCCTCCACACGAGATTGTTTATACTCGATATGGTACGACGCACCGCAAGCAGAGCATACACGGCGGCCCGATACACGTCGGGCAATGGTTTCGTCCGCGACCTCGATATCGATGACACGGTCGATCTCCACGCCCATACGGTCAAGCGCCTCGGCCTGCGGAATGGTACGCGGAAATCCGTCGAGAATGAATCCGTTTTCGCAATCGCTCTCGGCCAGACGTTCACGGATAATACCGATCACGATCTCGTCGGGAACCAAGCGCCCCGTATCCATATACTCTTTGGCTTTCTGCCCCAATTCCGTGCCGCTTTTCAGCGCTTCACGGATAATATTACCCGTGGAAATTGTGGGAATGTTCAGATGCTCGCTGATCACCTCAGCCTGCGTGCCCTTGCCGGCACCCGGAGCACCCAACATAATCAGCTTCATAGAAAAACCTCTCTTTCCAAAACGCGGCAAACGATCCCCGCCGTCCGGCAACCGCCGGACGGCCGTGGGATCGGACTCACCAACACGTTCGATGAGTTGTTTACTCAAGGAAGCCTTTGTAGTGGCGCATCATCATCTGGCTTTCGATCTGTTGCGTGGTTTCCAGAGCCACACCCACCACGATCATTACGGAGGTGCCGCCCAGCGTCAAGCCGTAGAATTTGGTAATCATACCAAACAGGCTGGGGAACAACGCGATAAAGCCAAGGAACAATGCACCGATCAAGGTTACCTTATTCAGCACGCGCTTAATATAGTCCGCCGTGGGCTTGCCCGGACGGTAGCCCGGAATCGCACCCGAGTTTTTACGGAGATTATTGGCCATCTCCAACGGATTATACTGAATCGTGACATAGAAGAAGGCGAAACCGATGATCAACACGAAATACACAAGAATGTACGTCCAGCTTTCCTGCTTAAAGGCCGCCAGGAACCAGTTGTCCTTCCAGCCGAAGAAGGTCTGCATAATGGAGGGCAGCGACACGAGCGACGAAGCCAAGATGATGGGCATAACACC
>JAZQTE010000344.1:0-2734 GCA_045630505.1 Acutalibacteraceae bacterium
CGTCATATAACCGTCATAAGTGAATACGCGCACGATGGGCAAATCGTGACGACGACCTACTTCAACGTCGTTCGGATCGTGGGCAGGAGTGGTCTTCACAACGCCCGTACCCTTCGTCATATCGGCGTGTTCGTCGCACACGATCGGGATCTCACGCCCCACCAGCGGCAGAATGACGTGGCAACCGTGCAGATGCGCATAGCGCGGATCCTCGGGGTTGACAGCCACGGCGGTATCGCCCAGCATCGTTTCGGGACGGGTGGTAGCCAGTTCCAGCTGTTCGCCCGTTTCTTTCACGGTGTACAGCAGGTGCCAGAAATTGCCGTTTTGTTCTTCGTATTCCACCTCGGCATCGGAAATCGAGGTTTGGCAGAGCGGACACCAGTTCACCATAGGGTTACCGCGGTAGATGAGGCCTTGCTCATACAAACGCACGAATACCTCGCGCACCGCCTTGGAGCAGCCTTCGTCCATCGTAAAGCGTTCACGGTCCCAGTCGCAGCTCGAACCGAGCTTTTTAAGCTGGCTGACGATGCGGTTGCCGTATTGGTTTTTCCACGCCCAAGCACGCTCCAAGAAGCCGTCGCGGCCGATCATATCCTTGGTGATGCCTTCCTTGCGCATAGCTTCTACCACCTTCGCCTCGGTGGCGATGGAGGCGTGGTCGGTACCGGGAAGCCACAGCGTGGCAAAGCCCTGCATACGCTTAAAGCGGATAAGAATATCCTGCAGCGTGTTATCCAGCGCGTGCCCCATGTGCAGCTGCCCCGTGATGTTCGGAGGCGGAATGACAATGGTGTACGGCGTCTTATCGGGATCCGCTACGGCGTGGAACCAGCCGCCGTCTACCCAGAATTGGTAGATGCGATCTTCCACTTCCCGCGGTTCGTAGGTTTTTGCGAGTTCTTTTTTCGTTGACATGAGTAGCCCTCCGCACTTTTTGACAATATATAAGTAAGTATATCACGCTTTTTCGTATTATACAAGCCTTAAATTTTATCAAAAATGTTGTGTTTTGTTGAAATGTGACAGAAACTGTGGATATCAGTGCGCGAAAATCGGTATTTCTACGTCTTGTCAGAAAAGAAGGCTTTTTGCTATACTGTAAGCTGTGAAGAAGGGGATGATATTCATGGCAGAAAAGGGATCCGCCAAAGCAGCGCTACACATCGGACTCGTGTCGGTGTCTACGTATATGGTAGGGTACTATATGCGCAAGCTGCTCAGCGTTACCACGCCGGTGCTGCTGCAAGAGGGGTATACGGAAGAGTTTGTGGGAACGTTATCGTTTGCGTATATGCTGATGTATGCGCTCGGCCAGCTTGTTAACGGTCGCTTGGGCGACTGTATCCGTCCTCGCTGGATGATACTTACGGGACTTTCGTTGTCCGGTCTTGCGCTCATACTGTTTCCCTTCGTGCCGTACCGTCCCTTGCAAGCAATTTGCTTCGGTGCGCTCGGCTTCTTTTTGTCGATGCTGCGCGGGCCGCTGGTGAAGCTCATCTCCGAAAACACCTCGCCGAAATACGCACGCTGGTGCTGCACGGGAATCTCGGTCGTTACCTATGTTGGCCCACTCATCGCTGCGCTGCTTGCCATCGTGTTCCGTTGGCAAATGGTGTTTGTGGTGGGCGGCGGTATCGGTGTAGCCGTGGGTGCGATAGCGTGGGTTTTGCTCACGCACTTGGAAGCAGTGGGGGAAACCACGTTTTGTGCACCTAAAGAAAAAAAGCAACGGCGCGGATATGCGGCGTTGTTTAAGCTCGACCGTTTTGTGCTGTTTCTGTTCTTAAGCGCCTTGTTTGAGATCTCGGGTGCTTCGGTGGATGCATGGGTATCCACGTATTTGGTGCAGCGCTTGGGCTTTTCCGTGGAAACGGCGAACCTCGTGTATTCCGCTATGTCGGCAGCAAGCGCCATCTGCCCGTTTTTGTGTCTTGTGCTGTTTCGCGTGTTCCGTGAAGGGGATGCCCGTATGCTGCAGTTTACGCTGCTTACGGCCGCGGTACTGTATGGGCTGATGAGTCTTGTAACACATCCGGTATTTAATACCGTGCTGTTTGTGGCAGCGGTGATGGCCACGTCGATTTCGTCGTCGGTGCTGTGGAGCATTTATATCCCCGGTTTAGGAAAAAGCGGGCAGGTGTCCACCGCCAACGGTGTGTTGGATTTTGCAGGCTACGTGGGCGCTGCTTTTGCCAGCCTTATTTTCTCCCGTGCCATCGGCGCGTGGGGGTGGACGTCCACTGTTTTGTTGTGGGGCGCGGTGCCTTTGATTGGGTGCGCAGCGGTCACGCTGAATCGGCTCGTCGGTGCGCATATAAAAAATTGAAAAAGCTGTGAAAAAAATCTTGCAATCAGCGAGAAAAACGGGTATAATATTTTATCGTGATTTATTACACAAAACACAGTTTAGTTATCCCAAAGCTAATATAAAGGGTGGAATGTATCATGGAAAAAAAAGAACGCAAAGTAGGAACCATCTCCCGCGGTATCCGCTGCCCCATCATCCGTGAGGGTGACGATGTGGCGGCCATCGTAACCGAGAGCGTGCTCGAACCCGCCGAAAGCGAAGGCTTCGCCCTGCGTGATCGCGACGTTATCGCAATGACGGAATCCATCGTTGCCCGTGCCCAAGGCAACTACGCCACGGTAGACGACGTTGCAGCCGACGTACAAGCTAAGCTCGGCAGCGATACCATCGGTGTTATTTTCCCGATCCTGTCCCGTAACC
>JAZQTE010000345.1:0-2771 GCA_045630505.1 Acutalibacteraceae bacterium
GGAAGCATTGCTTGAAGTGTACCGCAAGCTGCGTCCCGGCGAGCCGCTCACCGTGGAAAACTCGCAGCAGCACATCGAAGGTCTGTTCTTCGGTCCCCGCCGCTACGATCTGTCCCGCGTCGGCCGCTTTAAGTTCAATAAGAAGCTGGGTCTGTCCAACCGTCTGCAAGGTTGCACCCTCAGCCGTCCGATCATCAACCCCAACACGGGCGAACTGATGGCGGACGCGGGCGAGACCATTACCCGTGCGCGTGCGCTGGAGATGGAAGACGCCGGCGTGACGGTGGCCTTTGTTGCGGTGGACGATCACGGCGAGCAGAAGGAAGTCAAGATCATCACCAACGGTATGGTCGATGCTTCCAAGTATCTGGACTTTGACGCGACCGAGCTCGGTGTCAACGAGCGTGTGCGCTATGTCGTGCTCAAAGAGATCCTCGATACCTGCGACGGCGAAGAGGCGATCCGCGAAGCGATCAAGGAGCGTCTGCCCGAGCTGATCCCCAATCATATTATTATTGACGATATGCTCGCGTCGATCAACTATGTCAACTGCTTGGCATATGACATCGGCACGACCGACGATATCGACCACTTGGGCAACCGCCGCATCCGTTCGGTCGGCGAACTGCTCCAGAACCAATTCCGCATCGGCTTCTCCCGTATGGAACGCGTCATTCGCGAGCGTATGACTCTGCAAGCGCAGGATCTGGATACCGTGACGCCGCAAGCGCTCATCAACATCCGTCCCGTGGTAGCGGCGATCAAAGAGTTCTTTGGCTCTTCCCCGCTTTCCCAGTTTATGGACCAAAACAACCCCTTGGCGGAATTGACGCACAAGCGCCGTCTGTCGGCCCTCGGCCCCGGCGGTCTGTCGCGTGACCGCGCAGGCTTCGAAGTGCGTGACGTTCACTACAGCCACTACGGCCGTATGTGCCCGATCGAAACGCCCGAAGGTCCCAACATCGGTCTGATTTCCTATCTCGCCACCTTTGCCCGCATTAACGAATACGGCTTTGTGGAAGCTCCCTTCCGCCGTGTGGACAAGGAAACCGGCATCGTAACCGACGAAGTGGTGTATATGCCGGCCGATATGGAAGATGAATTCATCGTTGCTCAGGCGAACGAGCCGCTCGACGAACAAGGCCGTTTTGCACGTGCCCGTGTGAACGCCCGTTGCCGCAGCGAGTATATTGAAATCGAAAACGAAAAGATCGATTATATGGACGTATCGCCCAAAATGGTCGTTTCGGTGGCAACCGCTATGATCCCCTTCCTGGAGAACGACGACGCCAACCGTGCACTGATGGGCTCCAACATGCAACGTCAGGCTGTGCCGCTGCTCAAGACCGACTCCCCCATCGTGGGTACCGGTATGGAATACAAAGCGGGCGTTGACTCCGGCGTTTGCGTGCTGGCGAAATACGACGGTACGGTTACGAGCGTTTCGGCCGACCGCGTGATCGTTCGCCGTGACGGCGACGGCACCATTGATACCTATCAGCTGGTGAAGTTCGGCCGTTCCAACCAAGGCACTTGCATTAACCAACGTCCCATCGTCACGCTTGGTCAGCATCTCGTCGCAGGCGACGTTATCGCCGACGGTCCTGCTACCTGCAACGGTGAGATCGCGCTCGGTAAGAACGCGCTCATCGGCTTTATGACGTGGGAAGGCTATAACTACGAAGACGCCGTTCTTATCAACGAGCGTATCGTGCGTGAAGACGTGTATACGTCCATTCACATTGAAGAATACGAAATGGAAGCCCGCGACACCAAGCTTGGCGCCGAAGAGATCACCCGCGATATTCCCAACGTGGGCGACGAAGCGCTGAAGGATCTGGACGAACGCGGCATCATTCGCGTGGGCGCCGAGGTGCGTGCCGGTGATATTCTGGTTGGTAAGGTGACGCCCAAGGGCGAAACCGAGCTTACGGCCGAAGAACGCCTGCTCCGCTCTATCTTTGGTGAAAAAGCCCGCGAGGTGCGTGATACCTCTCTGCGTGTGCCGCACGGTGAGTACGGTATTATCGTGGACGTGAAGGTGTTCACTCGCGAAAACTGCGATGAACTCAGCCCCGGCGTAAACATGGTGGTTCGCTGCTATATTGCCCAGAAGCGCAAGATCAGCGTGGGCGATAAGATGGCCGGCCGTCACGGTAACAAGGGTGTTGTGTCCCGCATTCTGCCGAGCGAAGATATGCCCTTCCTGCCCGACGGTACGCCGTTGGATATCGTGCTGAACCCCTTGGGCGTGCCTTCCCGTATGAACATCGGTCAGGTGCTGGAGGTTCACCTCGGTTACGCTGCCGCGGCTCTCGGTATGAAGGTGATGACGCCCGTATTCGACGGCGCTCACGAAGCCGATATCCAAGAGCTCTTGGAGCAGGCCGGCAAGAACCCCAACGGCAAGACCATTCTGTACGACGGCCGTACCGGCGAACAGTTTGATAACCCCGTTACCGTGGGTTATATGTACTACCTGAAGCTGCATCACCTGGTTGATGATAAGATCCACGCCCGTTCCACCGGCCCGTACTCGCTGGTAACGCAACAGCCGCTCGGCGGTAAAGCCCAGTTCGGCGGTCAGCGCTTCGGTGAAATGGAAGTGTGGGCACTCGAAGCCTACGGCGCCGCTTACACCCTGCAGGAAATCCTCACGGTGAAGTCCGACGACGTGGTGGGCCGTGTGAAGACCTACGAAGCCATTGTGAAGGGCCAAAACGTGCCGAAGTCCGGTGTACCGGAATCGTTTAAGGTTTTGGTAAAGGAAT
>JAZQTE010000346.1:0-3120 GCA_045630505.1 Acutalibacteraceae bacterium
CGTTAAATAAGAAAAATCACTGCGTTGATAATCGGTATGTGAATTAAATGTTACTATTTCCGCCTCGACGGTGACTCCGTCGGTGCCGATTGCGGAGTTGAATAAAGAAGCGGGGAAGGCTTTCCACTCACCGTTTATTAAAATTTCCAGCTGTTCTTGTTCTACCACGCGCTGCATAATGGGAAATTCTTCAATCGTGCATTGTGGTACACTTTCCAAAAATCGGCGTTGCATATACTCGGCGGCTTGGCCTTCTTGTGCCGAGCCTGCTAAACGCACGCCGATTTTTTCGGTTAAAAAGGCGACGTCCTGCCGTAGCGTTTTTGCAGAAATCATTTCTTTTCTCCTTTGGTTGTTTATTTTTTGGTCGAATTAAGTATAACTAATCGGAACAAAAAAATCAATACTATTTTTGTAAGTTATTTATACTGGACAAGAATGGTGCGAAGTTGTATAATGCATAACAGATAAGAGAAGGGAAGGGCGAGCGGTTTGAAGCTGAATCGTGACATTTTACACCGCGTTATGATGATTGCGCAGGAGATGACTGAGATTGGCGCAGAAATCAGCCGCGTGGAAGAAAGCGTGGATCGCATTTGCTGCGCGTACGGCGCTGTACGGGCTGATGTGTTTGCTACGACGTCGAATATTATCGTTTCGGTGGAAGACGAAAATGGGGCTGTTATCACGCAAACAAGGCGTATCAAAAAGCAGATCTCAAACAATATGGAAAAATTACATCGATATAATGCGCTGGTTCGCTCGTTAACACAGAATACGCCGGAAAAAGAAGAGATTGATCGGCTGCTGTGTGAAACTCGAAATACGAAAAAATATCCTGCGTGGCTTACCGTCCTTTGCAGTGCGATGATTTCATCGGCGTTTTGTTTGTTTTTCGGTGCGCGTTCGTGGCAAGAATTGCTCACAGCTTTTGTGGTTGGAACGGCAAGCGGATTGCTTTCCGAAATTATGGATCGCATGCGGTTTAATCCGATTTTTATTCGCTTTTTATGTGCCTTTGCAGCCTCGGGAATAGCCACAGCGGCGGTATACTATCAGTTTATTGAAGCGCCTGACTTTGTTTTGATTGGTAATATTATGACGTTGATTCCCGGTGTCGGTCTTACCAATGCGATGCGTGATTTGTTTTCAGGTGATGTGATAAGCGGTATTCTTCGCTCGATTGAAGCCTTGCTGTTTGCGCTTGCAATTGCATTTGGTATTATGCTTCCGTCGCTGTTGTTTGGAGGTGCTCTGTAATGGTTGATGCGATTATCCAAGTGGTGGCGGCGTTGTTCGGAACGCTCGGGTTTGGTGTTGTGTTTAACGTGCGTGGAAAACGGTTGTTTTTTGCCACGCTGGGCGGTATGCTTGCTTGGGCGCTGTATTTGCTGCTATTTAGCCTTCTTAAAAACGAATTGCTTTGTTATTTTATCGTTTCGCTGGCGGCGGCTTTCTATTCAGAGATTATGGCACGTGTGTTGCGAACGCCTGCGATCTCGTTTTGCATTATCTCGCTGATTCCGTTGGTGCCGGGTGGCTCCTTGTATTATGCGATTGCCTCGGTATTGGGTGACACGCCGGAGCAGTTCTTCGGCAAGGCGGCGTATACGTTAAGCTTGGCCGCTGCGCTTTCTTTGGGGATTATTATGGTTGCCGCTTTCTCACGCAACTCAAAATCGTATTTTCGGAAAAAATAAGTATTACGGAAGGTGCGCTTCGGTGCACCTTCTATTTTTTTGAAATCAGAATAGGGAAGAATTGAACGGTGAAATAATTTTTTGAATTGATGCAAACGTATTTAAAAAGTTTTTCGGATTCAAATTCATTTTTTATTTTTGTAATCCAAGCCAAGAAAAAATATTAAACTGATGCAAGTTTTTTTAAAAATGATCTTCGCGTCGTATCTTGGCTGCGGATGGGCTTTTAAAAATGAGCGAAGCTGCAGGGGGTAGAAGTGCGAAGCCCCACAATCGCTATATGCTTTTCCATACAAGCAACTATACAAAATGAGCGTTTGGCACGTTTTGCTCGCACCAATCCAAGAATTCAGCCCATATCTCATTCTCATTACAACGACCAATATTAACGATAGATCCATCAAGGTCAACGAAAGTAAACATTTCATCAGCCAAATAGTAAAACACCTTGCACGGATCCCCATCGCAGGCAGCTTCAAAGGCGGTATTTGCTAACACAAAATTCTTCGCGCGGTACTCAATACGGTACCAATAATCGGTACAGCCGACAGAATTAAAAATAACGTCAGCCATATTCTTTAAACGGCCGGTCTTAACTTCGACCTTCTTATTATAAACGCAGCAATGACCTTTAGTGCTAGTACGATCGCCAATATAAACGTTAGTGGTAAAATCACCAATATCGGAATCATATACCGGCATCCACCGCACATAGCCATCACAACGGCGCATATTCCCCTTAATCATCAAATGACCATCGGGAGTATAATCATAAGCGCGAGGGGCAAAATCGGTAAATAAAGGCACAATAGGGTTATCCTTATCGAAAATATCCATAGCAGCGTCTAAACGAGTACAGTTATGAGGGTATGCCTGACACACCTTCAGGAACTTCTGAAGGCCGTTCTCGCAATGCGAATCGAGATAACGGCAGCCGTCACCGGAGATCGATACTAAAATACCGTGCTGCTGAATGACAGAACAATCGATCGGAACAGTACCATCAGCTAAAAGACAATACGACAACGTAATGGCAGCACGCCCGGCTAAAGTATAAGACAAAGAATTCGCATACCAATGAAAGCCCCCACGAGCCAACGGCTCAAATCCTTCCGGATCAAGCTCGCATTGATCGCACAGCTCATTAACAAACGCCGACAGATCGGCGCAATCGACCGTTACGTTTACCCAGTCAATAGAAAAACGCAAAGAATCGAACCAAGAAAAATCCGTCATTCAAAATCACCTCACAACGAGAATATCAAAAATCTTTCTATCTGTCAAGCATAATTTGCAGAGAAAGACCACGTTATACCATCGTGGTCATACTGCATAGCGCGCCGATCGGCGCGCCGGCAATCGCAGCTGCGGCCTGCGGCAAAATGAAAAAAATACCCTGTCAAGATCTTGACAGGGTATT
>JAZQTE010000347.1:0-1623 GCA_045630505.1 Acutalibacteraceae bacterium
CCGAGCGCCTTGGTAAAGCGTATCCGCTCAGCTTTGCGGATGCGGCGCTCACGTTCCGTTCGGGTAATCCGAAGCCTTGCGGCACGGCCGATGATATTTTGGCCCAAGGCAAGCGGTTCTACGAAGAGTTGTCGCCGCAAACGGGCGAGTTTTTCAATATGATGTTAGATAACGGCTTGATGGACGTGCTGTCTACCGAAGGTAAAGGGGGTGGAGGATATTGCACCGAATTATCGAAGTACCGTGTACCGTTCATCTTCGCCAATTTCAATGGAACGCAGGGTGATGTGGAAGTGGTAACACACGAAGCGGGACACGCGTTTGCCTATTGGCTTAACCGTGACCGTGTACCTGCGCAAACGGCGTGGCCGGGCATGGAAGGCTGTGAGGTTCATTCCATGGCGATGGAATTCTTTGCGTGGCCGTGGTCGGAAGGCTTTTTTGGCGAGGATACCCGCAAATTCCTTTATAGCCATTTGTCGTCGGCGCTCACGTTCATTCCGTACGGCACAATGGTAGATCATTTCCAGCATCGTGTATACGAGCAGCCCGAACTCACCCCTGCCGAGCGTCACGCCGTGTGGAAGGAATTGCTCGGTGTCTATATGCCGTGGTTGAAGCTGGACGGCGAGATCCCGTTCTATAGTGATGGGCAAGCGTGGCAGCGGCAGCATCACATTTATTCGTTGCCGTTTTATTATATTGATTATTGCTTGGCACAAACGGTGGCACTGCAGTTTTGGGATAAGATCCAAAAGGATCCTCGCGAGGCGTGGGGCTGTTATATGAAATACACCGAGCAAGGCGGTAGCCGCTTGTTTACCGAGCTGCTTGAAAACGCGGGGCTCGATACCCCGTTTGAGGACGAGTGCTTGCGCTCCGTATGTGAAACGGCGCGTGAATGGTTGATGAATTTTGATTTGGGCGGTATTGCCTAACGCGGAAAGCGAGAGGATGTTTATGAAGCGTATACGACGAGGAATGGCACTGTTGCTTGCTGCGGTGCTGTGCTTGTGCACGCTTTCTGCCTGCGGCGAGGACACACCGCCGCCGCTTGAAACGGCGTTGGAGGTGGGGTATACGTCCTTCGGCGGCGTATTTTCCCCCTTTTATGCTGAACTGGACGGCGATAAAGACGTAGTTGGCGTTACGCAGCTATCACTGCTGTCTACCGATCGAAACGGTAAGGTGATCCTAAACGGTATTCGTGGTGAAACCACCGTTTACAGCGGTAAGGAATACACCTACAACGGCCCTGCCAACGTGATGGTGATCAGTGGGGAAGACGGCACGGTCGAATATGAATTTACGTTGCGTGAGGATATTCGTTTTGAAGACGGAACTCCGCTTACGGCCGATGACGTTATTTTTACGATGTACGTCCTTTGTGATCCGATGTACGATGGCCCAAGCGGTTTTTCTTCGTTGCCCATTAAAGGTCTTACCGAGTACCGTAGGGGACTTACGCCGAAATGGAAACTAATTTTAAAGGATACGCCGAAAAATGCGGCAAGCGGTTCAAAGGACGGTTACTATACTTCGGAGGAGGCGCTGGGCTTCTGGTCTACCTTTAATCAGGTGGGAACAACGTTTGCACAGGCGATAGCAGATTGGTATATCTCC
>JAZQTE010000348.1:0-8712 GCA_045630505.1 Acutalibacteraceae bacterium
CCCCCGCTATGCGGGGGGATTATTATTTTACCAATATCAATTCCGTATTCGGGTAGGTATTCTGCAGGCTGCTGAAATCCCGATCACTGATAACACAGTGTACCGCACCGAAATCGCACAAAATCTTTTGCGCTGTGTGCGCGCATTTTTCGCCGTCAATGAGGTAGCAGGCATACGCAGAATTTTCAATCATTACGCGGTGAAGCTCGTGATAAAGCGAGCCGCAGGAGATCTGCCCGTCAGCCGTGGCCGCCCACGTGGAGAAGAACGCTTTGTCGGCACGGTAGGTACGCGCCATATCCACGGTATCTACACCGCCAAGCATACTGGGCGCCTCGATGATCTTTCCTCCCAGTACGATTGCCGTCACACCGTGTTCGCTTAAGTATGAAGCCAGCGTTATGTTGTTGGTTATCACCGTAAGGCGCTTTCTCTCCACCAAATGCGGGCCCATATACTGTGCGGTGGTAGAACCGTCAATAAACACGGTATCGCCGTCCTGCACCAATTCTGCCGCTTTACGGGCTATGCTTTCTTTAGCGCGATGTTGCTTATGCACGCGAAACTCCACGGGAATGGACGGGCTTCCCGTAAGCTCGACACCGCCATAGCTGCGGCTCACCAAGCCACGCTTTTCCAATACGTTTAGATCGCGGTTAATGGTGGCTGAGCTATAGCACAGTCTTTCGATCAAATAGGCTACCGTGACGTAGTTGTTCTTTTCAAGAATTTTCAAAATTTCGTCTTGCCGCTGCTGTGGATACACGATTATCCCCCACCCTTGTGAGAAAAGTTGAGAAATCGACATTTTTACAAACGCTATTGCGAAATGTTGCGAAATCCGTTATTATTATAGAGTAGTCAACTTCCCGTGTCAAGCGAAAGGTGTGCCCTATGAAAGATCTTACCAAAGGCAATTTAAGTGAAACATTTTTACGCTTTGCTATTCCTTCCGTGTTAGCCGGATTGCTGGTACAAGCATACAGCCTTATTGATTCTATTATTATCGGCCAGTTTCTGGGCGCCAACGGATTGGCAGCCGTGGGGGCGACCGGCGGCTTTGTTCAATTACTCGAATCGTTTTTTTGGGGCTTTGGTACGGGCTGCGGCATTTACATTGCCAAACTCTTCGGCGGCAGGCGCTATTTAGAGCTGCGCAACACCGTGCTTGCCACGCTGCTCACGCAAACCGTGGCTTCCGTACTTATCGGCTTGTTAGCCATCCTCTTTTGCGAACCGATCCTCACAATGCTGCAGGTAGATCCCGTCATCCGCGCCGATGCTGCCACGTATTTTTGTATTTGCATCGGCGGTATAGTTTTTTTGGTAACACCTTTTTTCGGGGTATACTCCACGAACGCTCTCGGTATTTCGGCGTATCCTTTATATATGTCGCTGCTCTCCTGCGTGTTAAATATCGCAGGCAACCTTTTATCGGTGACGGTATTCGATTGGGGCATCACCGGCGTGGCGTGTTCCACCGTGATTTCTTCCGCCGCTGTCACCGTGGGGTATCTTTTTAAGTTTTCGGAGATTTTCAAAAAGCTGGGTGCCAAGGGTAAATTCTCGCTTGGCGGTTATTTCCGCCACGTTCTCCCCTATGCCCTGCCGTCGATGTACCAGCAAGGCATTATGTACTTCTCCTCGGCGGCGGTTTCTCCGCTGGTGAACCGCATCGGTGCGCACGCCTCGGCTTCGTATGCCGTGGCGCAAAAGGTATACAATCTCAACGCAAGCGTCTATCAGCACTCCACCAAGGTGATGGCCAATTTCACCTCACAGTGCGCAGGCTCGGGGGCCTACCGCCGCATACTCGACGGCGTGTGGGTGGCTATGCGACAATCGCTACTGATCGTACTCCCCTTCCTTCTCACCTGCACCGTCTTCCCCGAAGCGGTTTGCAGCCTGTTCTTTAACGAAACCGCCACACCGGAAAGCGTTTCCTACTCTGTGATCTTCCTGCGTGTGTTCTTGCCGTTTATTCTGTTTAACCTAATTAACAATCTGTTCCACGCCATTTTGAAGGGGCTTAAATCTACCAAGCTGCTGATGCTTTCCTCCACCATCGGAGCTGCCATTCGCGTAGGAGCGTCTTTTGTATTGGCGCCGTTCTACGGTATTTACGGCGTTTATGCCGGTTGGGCGCTTTCGTGGGTATTAGAAGCCATCTTTGCCGTAATAATGTATTTTACCGACAAATGGCAAACACCCGCTATGCGAAAAGCACTGCAAGAAGAATAGAAACAAAGAAAGCGTTGTGCTTTTGCACAACGCTTTCTTTATTTCTTTCTAAACACCAATAATTTGCTCACGATATAGTTGAGAACCTGCACCACCACTTGAGCGGCGATCTTTACCGCAAGCGAAGGAAAACCAAGCCACGTGATAAAGATAAGAAGGATCAATTCTTCAACACCGAAGGTAGCCAAACGCCCACCGTAGAAGCCCAACAGCTGCTTTACAAAATCGGCACGGCTTTCGGTAACAGCCCGAAACACCCACGTGCGATTGGTAATAAACGCAAACATTACCGCCAGCACCCACGATATCGTGTTGGCGATATGCTCGTTCCACTGTAAAGCACCGTCGCATATCCAGAACGAGCCGATGCTTACCACGGTTGTCAGCCCACCGAAGAACAAGTATAACAGCACCTCGCGATGCTTTTTCCACAGCGGTGCAAACGGCGATAACAAACGGGTTTCAAACAGCCTGTCGAAAATGTCCTTCTTGTCCATACAAAAAGCTCCTCAGTTTATTTCACAACACGGCGAACAGCCGCCACAATGCGTTCGGTAACGGGAGCGAGCACCACGTTAAGGCCGAATTCAACAAGGAAATTTAAGCCCGTTAAACCGAAGAAGACATAATATGCCACGTCTTGGCCTGCCGCCCAGCTTATCAGCGTTTCGCGGAACAAGAACCACATAGCCAACGTGAAAAGGCCGGTATTCACGATCGGAACCACCACAGCCGCCGCAATCACGCCCACAACGGGCTTGTTACATTTACGGAACAGCGATGCCACCGCACCGCCTGCCGCGCCTGCAGCAACGCCTTTGGCAATGCAGACGGCAGCTGTCAGCCACGGGTTGACGTTCCAGAGAATGTTGCCGCCGATATCCATACCTGCGATGCAACAGATCACTACCACCACACCGAAGATACCGCCGTGCACCGCTCCTGAACGGGCGCCGAACAGCACACCGCCGACAACCAGCGGAATCAGCACGAGCGATAGGTTGAACGCGCCGATCTTGATGCCGTAGCTCATCAGCTGCAGCACCACGATGAGTGCCGCCAGCAGTGACAATTGTGCCAAGCCTACTGTTTTCTTTGATACCATAATGATACACTCCTTGCTGTTGCTCCCTTGAGGGATGCAGCGCATTTTTTATAAAAACCGCTCAGCGGTTTTTAGCGTAGATAAGACGAAGGCCGTCTAATAAGAGGCGACCGTCGTATACGGTTTCGCGGCGGCAAGCCGCAGCGATCTCGCGCCCCAGTCCGCCCGTGACAACCACCGTGGCAGCCGTGCCGAGTTCTTGCTCGATGCGATCACACATACCGTCCAGCATTGAGGCGGTACCAAGCACCGCACCCGAACGCAGCGAATCACCCGTGTTGGTGCCGATGGCGTGCTCGGGCGCTTTGATATGCACGCGTTGCAGCAGCGACGCGTTGCTGATAAGAGAATCCAGCGAGGTGGCAACGCCGGGCATAATGGCGCCGCCGCGGAACGCACCGCTTGCATCAATTGCCGAAACGGTGGTAGCGGTGCCGAGATCCCACACGATACAAGGTGTACCGTACTTGGAAACGGCCGCCACAGCACCCACCAATAAATCGGCACCCAACTGCGCCGGATTATCTATACGAATGTTCATCCCCGTTTTTACACCGGGGCCGACCAACAACGGTTCCACACCCACAATGCGCTCCACCGCCGTGCACAGCACCGCATCCAAGCCGGGAACCACCGAGCTTAAAATAGCACCGTGAATATTCTTGGGATCCACGTTATGCAGCTGCAGCACCGAAAGCAGCTCCACGGCGTATTGGTCACCCGTGCGTGAACGGTTGGTTGCCAAGCGGCATTCGCACACAAGGTCTTCACCATCGAATACGCCAACGGTTAAATTGGTATTACCCAGATCAAGAGCCAACAGCATAGGAATCCTCCTCCGTGCGACGGGCCACCAGATAACGGGGCCGATTCTTCACTTCGTCATAAATACGGGCAATATAGTGCCCAATGATGCCAAGGCTGATCATAATCGAACCGCCGATAAGCAGCAAAAGCAAGATCACCGTGGTGAAGCCTTCCACGGCCGTCCCCATAAAATACTGCACCAGCGTGATGGCGCCGAGCGCCAACGAGCAGAAGATAAGCAAGCCGCCGAGCAGCGTGATCAGCTTGAGCGGTGCCGTGGTAAACGACGTAATGTTATTGACAGCATACCGCATCAGGCTGCGGATAGACCATTTGGATTCCCCGTTCACACGCTCCGCCACGTCGAATTCCACGGTGGTCGTGCGAAAGCCTGCCCAGAACGACAAGGCGCGGAAGAAGGTATCTCGCTCGGTTAACGAATTGAGCGCATCCACTACCTTACGGTCCAGCAATTTAAAATCCGAGGAGGATTGCATATCCATACCCGTTGCCTTGCCGATCAAGCGGTAAAACAGCCGTGCAAACAAGCCGTGTGCGGCATTTTCTTTACCGCGAGTGGATTTCTTGCCTTCCACCACCTCGAAGCCCTGCTGCCAGCGTTCCACCATTTGCGGAATCACCTCGGGCGGAAATTGCAAATCGCAATCCGTTACCACGCAGGCATCGCCCTTCGCTTCCTTCAGCCCTGCAAAAATAGCCGCTTCCTTGCCGAAATTACGGCTAAACGAAATCCCGCGCACCGCAGGATTGCGCCGTGCTTCTTCGCAAATTTTTTCATAGGTTTTGTCGCGCGAGCCATCGTCCACAAACAAAAGCTCATAGGAGATACCCGCACCCTCCAACACCGCGGCAAAACGGGTGGCAGCCAGCGCAATATTCTTTTCTTCGTTGTACGAAGGAATGATGACCGATAACAGCGCCATCACGCTCGCCTCCTTTTAATATTCCTTGTTACGCAGCGCACGCTGCGCCTCGCGCTTCATATCACGCTTTGCCGCGTCCTCTCGCTTATCATAAAGCTTTTTACCGCGACAAAGCCCCAGCTGCACCTTCACGCGTGAGCCCTTGAAATACAGCGACAGCGGAATGAGCGTAAGCCCCTGCTGCTGCTTGAGAAGACCGTATAAACGGAAGATTTCACGACGGTGCATCAGCAAACGACGGGGACGAACGGGATCACGGTTAAAAATATTGCCCTGCTCATAGGGGCTGATGTGCATTCCCTTAATAAAAAGCTCCCCGTTTTCCACGGCACACCAAGCATCTTTCAGGTTGACGGTACCTTGGCGCAAGGATTTCACCTCGGTGCCGCACAGCTCAATGCCGGCCTCCATGGATTCTTCCACAAAATAGTCATGGAAGGCTTTTCGGTTGTCGGCAATGGTTTTGGTTGCGACTTTTTCGCCTGCCATAACAATTCCTCCTTATAATTCTCTGCGCCCCTCCAGCGAACGACGCAGCGTTACCTCGTCGGCGTATTCCAAATCCCCACCCACAGGGATACCGTACGCCAACCGTGTTACTTTAATTTCAAACGGTTTGAGCAAGCGCGACAGATACATTGCCGTTGCCTCGCCCTCCACCGTGGGGTTGGTTGCCATAATCACCTCGGCAACATCAGTATTCGCCACGCGCGTGAGCAGCTGCTTAATGCGAAGCTGATCGGGCCCGATACCGTCCATCGGTGAGATGGTACCGTGCAGCACGTGATACACACCGTCGTACTCACGGGTACGTTCAAACGCCAGCACGTCCTGCGGTTCTTCCACCACGCAGATCACGCTTTCATCACGTCCCGAAGCAGAACAGACCGAGCACTGCGCTCCGTCGGTCAGATTGCAGCAAACCTCGCATTCGTGAATGGACTTGCGAGCATCCACCACAGCGTTCACAAAACGGTCAGCATCCTCTTGGCTCATAGAAAGCACCGAAAACGCCAGCCGAACCGCCGATTTGTGGCCAATACCGGGTAAGCGTTCCCATTGCTCGATCAATTTATCCAATGCAGGTACTTTATACGCCATTGCGTTTTTGTTCCTTTCGTTTACAAATCAAGGCCACGAACCCAATAGCCAGCCAAACGCCAAGGCTATCCTTCCATAGATCGGCCAACTCGAACGCGCGGCCCGCCGCCCATAGCTGATGGCATTCGTCCACCACGGCATACGCCATACCGATAAGGCTACTGAAAAGCCACCATCGTTTCACGGCATAGCTGCGCAAAAGCAGCGCCAAGCACAAGCCAAGCACGGCAAACACTGCCACGTGTGCGCCACTGCGTATCAGCACGTGAACGGCGATCTTGGCTTCTTCGGAAAGCTCAAGGAAGGCGAACAGACGGCCAAACAAGCCACTCGTTACCTTGCCGCTCAGCTCACTCGACTCCGCAGCTGATTGCCCCGAAAACCACCATATCACGCCGGCGACAAACAACGTAGCCGCCCATAGGAGGGCCCGTATTCCGCGCTTCGTTTTCATCAGAACGGCAGGTTCATACCACCGGTGATCTTACCCATGGTTTCTTCGGAATCCGCTTGCGCCTTGCGCACCGCTTCATTCACCGCCGCCGTAATCATATCCGACAGCATTTCGGTATCCTCGGGATCCACCGCTTCGGGGTTCAGCTCCAGCGATTTCAGCAGGTGCTTGCCGTCTACCGTGGCCGTTACCATACCGCCGCCGGCCGTAGCCGTGTATTCCTTCTGCTCCAGCTCAGCTTGCGCTGCAGCCATATCCTCTTGCATTTTTTGGGCTTGACGGAGCATGGATTGCATATTGCCGGCGCCACCGCCGTAGCCTTGCGGTAATCTTGCTTTCATTGTTATCAACCTTTCTCGTCTATCGTTACACCCGATTCGGCACTGCGCTTTAAAAACGCAGACAGCGGATCGGCATTGGCTTCGTTCGTTTGTGCCGTGGCACGACCGCGGCTGATACGCATCGGCCGCCCGACAACGGCTTGCACGGCGTTCATAAGCACCGTTTTGTTGCCGTCGGTCTTTACAAGCGGAATGAACATATCGTTATCCGTAATCACCAAAAGCTTATCGCCGTCGATAAGCGCGGTGGAATCGGCCAGTACACCGTACAGCGGCGGACTTTGCTTGGAGATATAATCCAGCACATCCACCCACGCCGTAAACGGTACGGGGTTACCCGTTGCAGCAACCTCGGGAGCTTCTTTTTCTTCACCTTGTTGCTCGGCAGGCTCCTCCTTGGGAGGCGCCTCCTCTTGCGGTTTCTGTGCCGCAGGTGCTGCCGCCGCAGAAACCGTTGCCGCAGGACGGCTTTCCAGCGCTTCAATGCGCCGAATAAGGCTTTCCACGGTGGTATCCAGCCGCGGATCGCACAAGCGCAGCAACGTGGTTTCCATCTCTACACGGCGTGAAACGCCGCTCTTTAAACGGTCCAGCGTGCGTTGCAGCACGTCCATAATATGCAAAATGGCTTCCAGCGACAACGAATCGGATATACGCCGCAGATCCTCAAGCTCTGCAGGAGAAATCACAATGAGCGACTCGGGCGTTCCCACGCTTTTTAAGATCATTACGTTGCGGAAGAAATCGATCAGCTCCACGCAAAGACGTTCCATATCCTTGGAACTCTCGTACAAGCTGCTGAGCAGCGTGAGCGCCGCCGCACCGTCTTGCTTCAAAATGGCCTCCGCCAAGCGGAACAGATATTCACGGCCGGCCATACCCGTAGCCTCGGCCACCAACGCGGCATCAATCTCCCGAGAAAGCGACAGACACTGATCGAGCAGCGACAAAGCATCGCGCAGGCCGCCATCTGCCAAGCGAGCGATAAGCAGCGCTGCATCGTTGCTTAAGGTGAATTGTTCGGCCTTGGCCACCTCTTGCAGACGGGCGCTGATCTCCTCGGCAGGGATACGCCCGAAATCAAACCGCTGGCAACGCGACAAAATGGTGGCAGGCAGCTTATGAACCTCGGTGGTAGCCAGAATAAAGATAACGTGCTCGGGCGGCTCCTCCAGCGTTTTGAGCAACGCGTTGAACGCACCGGGCGACAGCATATGCACTTCGTCGATGATATATACGCGGTATTTGGCAACCGTGGGGGTGTAGTTCACCTCGTCACGCAGGTCGCGAATGTTATCCACGCCGTTGTTGGAGGCGGCGTCGATCTCCACTACATCCAGAATGGTGCCGGCATCAATACCTCGGCAATTTTCGCATTCGTTGCAGGGATCACCGTCGCGCAGGGAAAGGCAGTTGACCGCCTTGGCCAAAATTTTGGCGCAGGAGGTTTTACCCGTACCGCGTGAGCCGGTGAACAAATAGGCGTGTGCTAAACGCCCCGTTTGCAGCTCGTTGGTAAGGGCTGTGGTAACCGCAGGTTGGCCGTAAACCTCCGAAAACGTTTGAGGACGCCATTTGCGATACAACACCTGATACAAATCGGACACGCTCCTTCGTGACAATGATAAAAGCGCCTTGCACCCTCGGGTGTACGGACAGACAGGCTCTCTGCGGCGCACGGCTGCATGCCGCTTAATGCTGCTCGGTTCCCCGCCTGAC